>NZ_JBHTJA010000099.1:0-25802 GCF_042675525.1 Actinomadura sediminis | reverse complement strand
CTACCGTCACGGCGCCGCCGCCCCGGCCGCGGGGGAGCGCCGGTGCCGCGGGGGCGTACGGCGCCGGCGTCCGCTGATGGGCGGGGTGCTCGCGGGGCGCGGAACGGGACGGTCCGGTGCGGCCGAGGGCCCGAGGTGTGCCGCCGTGCACGGCGTCCGCGGCCGGCGTCGTCGGGGGACGCCGTGCGCCGGGGCGGGACGTGCCGGGGACGCCCTCGGCCGCGCCGGTGAGGCCGTCACCCGTTGTGCGTCGCATCTCGGCCTCCTCCCGTCCGGGACCTGGGGCTTTGCCGCCCCACGGTCCTCTCGTTCACTCACTGTCACGAACTCGTTGCGTTAAGTACCCCCGGGTCATGCCCGCGTAAACCGGAGGGGGCGGGCAGATTCAAGATCGTCACCAGACTTTGCCTTCGCATTGCCCGGCGCCCCCGCGCGGAGGCGCGTCAGCCGAGGCGGCGCAGGGTGAGGGCGGTCGCGCACAACAGGGTGCCGCGGGTGGTGCGCGGGTCGGCGCCGATCAGCCGGGACGTCCGGGCGAGGCGGTTGTCGACGGTGTTCGGGTGGACGGCGAGCGCGGCGGCGGCGCGGCGCCGGTCGAGGTCGTGGTCGAGGAAGGCGCGCAGCGTCTCGAGGAGCTCGGGGTGGTCGTCGAGGGGGTCGAGGGCCGCGGCGAGCGCGGGGCCGGCGTCCGGCGCGCCGCTCAGGTGGTAGTCGAGCAGGACGTCGCCGAGTTCGTAGACGCCGGGCGGACGTCCGGTGGCGCGGGCGATCCGGGCGATGCGGGCGGCCCGCGCGGACGCGCCGGGGACGTCGGCGGCGCGGGCGCGGGCCGCGCCGGCGGTGACGGGCTCGGCGCGGCCGAGGGCGCGGCGCAGCTCGTCCATCCGGTCGGCGGCGCGGAGGGGGAGCAGGACGTGCACGCCGCGGCCGTCGAGGAGGGTGAGGGGCGCGCCGCCGGCGAATCCCTCCAGGGCGGCGCGGACGCGGCGCTGGAGGCGGCGCTCGGCGACGCCGGTGGGGCGTTCGGGGAGGGGCAGGTTCAGCACCAGGAAGGAGTCGGGCAGCGGGACGCCGTAGCGGTCGGCGAGGGCGCGCGCCGGTTCGCCCGCGAGCAGGGCCCGCGCGATCTCGCGGAGGGCGTCGCGGCGCTCGTCCTGGATCGCGGCCTGCGCCGCCTGGTACGCGTCGGCGACGGCGGCGACGACCCGGTTGGTCCCGCGGATCTGCAGCCGGGCCAGCAGCGGGAGCGCGTCCTGCTCGCCGGGGCGGACCTCCGCGACGAGCGCGTCCCAGATCAGCTCGGCGCCGATGTAGTACGTCGACAGGAGGGTGGAGAGACCGACGCCCTCCTCGGCGCGCTGGACGGCGCGTTCGAGGAAGAGCCGCAGGTCGTCCTGGTCGACGCGGGTGCCGGCGGCCATGTTCAGGAACTGCCGGATGGCGAACCGGGCGGTGGCGGCGATCTCGAGGTCGCGCATGTCCGCGGGCAGGTCGGTGTAGTCGGGGATGGCGGCGAAGCGCCGCTCGGCCAGCTCGCGCGCGAGCCGGTTGACCTTCGGCTCGCAGCGCGCCGCCAGCGCCGCCGCGATCCGCCGCGCCTCCCGCTCGTCGATGACCGGCCTCCCTCCAGCGCGATTGTGACATGTCACAGTGATCCCGGGTGAACGCGGGACGGTCGCCGATTGTGGAGACGCGCGTCCGCGAGGGAGGGTGATCCGTACCAGAACGGACGGAGCGCGCATGGCATCCACCGCGAAACCCCCGATTCCCGACGCGTCGAGTTCCCGCCGGGCGTGGACGGTCGTCGTCCTGCTCGTCCTGTTCATGATGATCAACTTCATGGACAAGGCGGTGCTGGGCCTCGCCGGCGACCACATCCGCGCGGACCTCCGGCTGACCGACACCGAGTTCGGCTCGATCGGCAGCGTGTTCTTCCTGCTGTTCAGCGTGTCGGGCGTCGCGGTCGGCTTCCTGGCCGACCGGGTGCCCGTGAAGTGGCTGCTCGTCGGCCTGGTCGCGGTGTGGAGCGCCTCGCAGCTCGCGGTCGCCCTGCCGGCGGCGGGCCTGCTCACCCTGATGATCACCCGGGTGACGCTCGGGATGGCGGAGGGGCCCGCGTTCGCGATGGCGAACCACACCGCGTTCAGCTGGTTCCCCGACCGGGAGCGGGCGCTGCCGAGCACGCTGCTGACGACCGGCGGCGCGTTCGGCGTCGCGCTCGGCGCCCCGGCCCTCGCGGTACTGATCACGAACGCCGGCTGGCGGTCGGCGTTCCTGGTGACCGGCCTGCTCGGGGTGCTGTGGATCGCGCTGTGGCTGGCGAAGGGCGGCGAGGGCGGGTACTCCGCGCGCGCCGCGGCGGCGGACGGCCCGCGCGTCCCGTACCTGCGGCTGATCACCCGGGGCACCGTCCTCGGCGGCCTCGCGGCGGGCTTCGCGGCGTACTGGACGATGGCGGTCGCGATCACCTGGCTGCCGCAGTACCTCCAGCGGGTGCACGGCATGGAGCTGGAGAGGGCGAGCGTCATCGCGGCGGCGACGCAGGTCGTCGGCATCGTCGTCATGCTGTCCATCGGCTACGCCTCGACCCGGATGACGCGCGCCGGGCGGTCCAGCCGCGCGGCGCTCGGGTACCTCGGCGGCGCCGCGGTGGTGCTGTCGGGCGCCGCGATGCTGCTGGTCACCCGGTCGGGCGGGGGAGCGGCGTTCATCTTGGTGCTGATGGTCGCCTACACGTTCGGCAACTCGTTCTTCGGGCTGATGCAGGCCGCGGCGGCCGAGCTCGCGCCCGTCCGGCAGCGCGGCGCGGTCCTCGGCACGGTGACCGCGCTGGCGTCCCTCGCCGGGGCGCTCGGCCCCGTGCTGAGCGGCGCGATCGTGGACGCCGCGGGGACGGCCGAGGCCGGCTTCCGCAACGCGTTCGACCTCGGCGCCGCACTCATGATCGTCGGCGGTCTGCTGGCCGCCGCCTTCGTGCGCCCCGCCCGCGACCGCGCCGCGCTCGACGCGGCGCGCCGGCCGGCGGCGGCTCCCGCGCACTGACGAGAGGAAAGAAATGAACATCAGGGAATATGCCGACAAGGTGTGGTCCGGCGAGAGCGACGACAGCATCGCCAACACCGGGACGGGCGGGAAGGGCGTCATCGACATCGCCGACGGGCTCGGCTGGAAGCCCGGGTTCGGCAACGTCATCGCGTTCCGCACGCGCGGCGAGCTGATCCTGTTCGACACGGGCAACAAGGCGTACGCCGGGAACCTGCACGCCCGGATCCGCGAGTGGACGTCCGACCCGCTGAGCCTCGCGTTCTACTCCCACGGCCACGTCGACCACGTCATGGGCATGGACCCGTTCGACGCCGAGGACGGCCCGCGCGCCCAGGTCGTCGCGCACGAGAACGTCCGCGACCGGTTCGACCGGTACGCCCTCACCGCCGGGTACAACTCGGTGATCAACCAGCGGCAGTTCCAGATCCCGGACCTGCGGTGGCCGACCGAGTACCGGCACCCGGACGTCACGTTCCGCGACGCGCTGACCGTCACCCGCGGCGACCTCACGTTCGAGCTGTTCCACGCGAAGGGCGAGACGGACGACGCCGCCGTCGCGTACGTCCCGGAGCACCGGCTCCTGCTGCCGGGCGACCTGTTCATCTGGCTCGCCCCCAACTGCGGCAACCCGCAGAAGGTGCAGCGCTACCCCCGCGAGTGGGCGCACGCGCTGCGCCGCATGGCCGCGCTCGGCGCCGAGATCATGATGCCGTCGCACGGCGCGCCGATCTTCGGCGCCGACCGGATCGAGCAGGCGCTGCTGGAGACGGCCGAGTGGCTGGAGAGCATCGTCGACCAGACCCTCGGCCTGCTCAACGAGGGACGCCGCCTCGACGAGATCGTCCACGCGGTGACGCCGCCCGCGCACCTCGCCGACCGCGTCTACCTGCAGGCGAAGTACGACGAGCCGGAGTTCATCGTCCGGAACCTGTGGCGCATGTACGGCGGCTGGTACGACGGCAACCCCGCGCACCTCAAGCCCGCCCCGGACGCCGCCGTGGCGCGGGCCGTCGCGGACCTGGCGGGCGGCGCCGCGAAGGTCGCCGACGCCGCCCGCCGCGCCGCCGCGGGCGCCGACCTGCGGCTGGCCGCGCACCTCGCGGAGATGGCGGTGCAGGCCGACCCGCAGGACAGCGGCCTGCACGAGGCCCGCGCCGAGGTGTACGCGGCCCGCGCCGCCGCCGAGCCGTCGCTGATGGCGACCGGCGTGTTCAAGTGGGCCGCCGACGAGTCGCGGCGCGCCGCCGGCGGCGAGGCGACCCCGAGCACCATCCCCGGCCTGATCGCCTGACCGCCGGGACCACCCGCCCCCTCGCCGCCCGGTCCCGGTGTCCGCGCCGTGACCGGGCGGCGGGTCCGGGGTCAGGTGAGGTCGCGGGCGACCTTCACTTCGGCCATGGCATCGCCTTTCTCGTCGCGGCCCGGGGGCGGGCCGTCAGGTGGCGTCCGGCGCTTCGCCGGGCGTGCCGGCGGACGCCTCCCCGGCCGGCCCGGCGGGAGATCCGGCGGGCGGGTCGACGGGCATGAGGACGGTCGCGAGCAGGCGCGGCGTCCGTCCCCCGCCCGGCTCGTTGGCGAGCGCGGTCGCCGTGGCGAGCCGCTCCGGGTCCAGCAGGGCCCCGCCGGGCGGCAGCGTGTAGACGCGCTCCGGCCCGATCCGCTGCTCCCCGGTCGCCTCCAGCAGGCCGCCCTTGGCGAGCGCGGCCAGGTGCCGGTACAGGGTCGCCTGCGGGACGTCCGGCAGCATCCCGGCGATCTCCCGCGCCGTGCGGCGCCCGGCGGCGACCGAGCGCAGGGTGCGCAGCCGTACCGGGTGGAGCGCCGGCTCCTCCCACCGCTCCTTCGATGTGCTCACGGTCGAGAACTCCAGAGGTGATGGAGGTGACGGGCCAGCGCGACCGACGCCAGCGCGGCCACCAGCCCGCAGACGCCCGGCCAGCCGAACGCCGCGTGGGCGCGGGCGCCCAGCAGCGAACCGGTGCTGCCGCCGAGGAACGCGCACGTCATGTACGCGGTGTTGATCCGGCTGCGCGCGTCCGGCCGGAGCGCGAAGACGCGCGCCTGGTTCGCGACCATGCCGGCCTGCATCGCGACGTCGAGCAGCAGCGTGCCCGCCGCCAGCGCCGCGAGCCCCGCCGCGCCGCCGGCGACGCCGAGCGCGAGGACGCCCGCGGACGCGATCGTCCCCGCGATGGCGGCGAGGTTCACCGCGTCCGCGCCCCGCCGGTCGACGAGCCGCCCGGCGACCGGCGTGGAAGCCATCGTCACCACGCCGGCCAGGGCCAGGACGCCGACGGCGGACGCCCCGAGCCGGTACTCGGGGCCCGTCAGGTAGAGCGCGACACCCGTCCACACCGCCTGGAACCCGCCGAAGACGGTCGCCTGGTACAGGCACGACCGCCGCAGCTCGGGCTCGCGCCGCAGCAGCCGCGGCGGCCCCGCGAGCAGCGCCCGGTACGGCACCCGGGCCGGCGTCATCGCCGCCGGCAGCGCGGCCGCCAGCACGATCGCCAGCGCCAGCGCGGCGACCGCCGACACCACGTACGGGCCGCGCCAGCCGAGCCGTTCACCGACGACGCCGCCGAAGGCGCGGGCCAGCAGAATGCCGCCGATCGACCCGCTCAGCAGCGTCCCGAGGACGGCGCCGCGCCGCTCCTCGGCCACCAGCCCGGCCGCCATCGGCGCGATCACCTGGGCCACCACCGTCGTGATCCCGACGAACGCGCTCGCGCCGAGCAGCGGCGGCAGCGCCGGGGACCCGGCCGCCGCCAGCAGCCCGACCCCGGTGAGGACGAGCAGCACGACGATCAGCGTCCGGTGCGGGACGCGGTCGCCGAGCGGCACCAGCAGGAAGTTCCCGGCCGCGTAGCCGAACTGGGCGGCCGTCACCACCAGCGCCGCCGCGCCGGGGGAGACGCCGAGGCCGTCGGCGACCAGCGGGCCGACCGCCTGCGGGAAGTAGAGGTTGCCGACCGCGACACCGCAGGTCAGCGCGAGAAGCAGGACGAGCCGGCGGCTGAGCGGGGCCGGCTCGGCGCGGCGCGCGGGCGCCGCGGAAGGGGCGTGCGAGGACACGAGACTCCACGATTCGACGCGGCGGAGCCGTCGGGCTCCGCGAGGGACGGGCCGTCAGGGGCTCGCCTCGGCGCCGTGGAGCGCGGGCCGCGCGCCCGGTCAGGGCGCGGCGCGCTCCGCCGCCGAGGCGTCCGTCGCGGTGGTGCCGGGAAGCAGGTGGCGCATCGATCGTCCTCTCGTGGGAGCGGACGCACGATCTCATGCGGTTCGTCCGCCCGGCAAGCTATTTTTCCCGTCATGCCCTGTGTTCAGTGCGGCGGTACCGTCGCGCCCGACGGCCGCTGCTGGGACTGCGGGGCCGCGCAGCCCGACCACCGCGCCCACCTGGAGACGGCCGTCCCCGGCGCCGTGGGCGTCGCCGACCGCGGCCGCCGGGACGTCAACGCCGACGCGATGGCCCTGGCCGCCGCCGGGCCGTGGACGATCGGCGTCGTCTGCGACGGCGTCTCCATGGCGCCCCGCGCCGACCGGGCGGCCCGCGTCGCCGCCGACACGGCCGCGGCCGTCCTCGCCGCCCGGCTGCCCGCCGGCGTCCTGCCCGAGACCGCGCTGGACGAGGCCGCCGCCCGCGCGGGCCGCGCCGTCGCCGCGCTCGCGACGTCCGTCAGGTCCGCCCCCGCCTGCACCTATGTGGCGGGCGTCGCCGGGCCGGACGGCCTGTGGGCGAGCTGGATCGGCGACAGCCGCGCCTACCGGCTCCCCGGCGAGGGGCCCGGCACCGCGCTCACCGAGGACGACGTCGGGGAGCACGACGCGATCGCCGCCCGGCTCGGCGCCGGCGCGGGGGACCCGGAACCCCGCTGCCGCAGCCTGCGCCCCGGGTGCGGGGGCCGCCTGCTGCTCTGCACCGACGGGCTGTGGCGGTACCTGCCCGACCCCGGCCCGCTGCGGGCCGCGATGCCGGGCGGGAGCCCGCTGGACGACGCGCGCGCCCTGGTCGGGCGCGCTCTCGACGCGGGCGGCGCGGACAACGTCACGGCCCTGCTCGTCAGAATGCCGCCGCCACGTTAGGGCGGCGCATCGCGAACACCGTGCCGCGCACGATCGCCTCCTTGACCCGCGCCGCCGCGCGCCCGGTCAGCACCGCGGGCTCGATGGGCGTGTCGTCGGCGCGGGTGAACTGGACGACGCCGTCGCGGCGCCCCAGGCTGACGCACTGCGACACGTAGCGCAGCTTCACCGGCCGCGGCTCGCGGCCCCGGGCGAGCGCTCCCGCGGCCGCCCCGCCGTGCAGGCCCATCGGCAGGCCGATCTGGCAGGACATCCGCGCCGCGCGGCCCCGCACCGGCAGCACGGCCACGTCCCCGACGGCGATCACCTCCGGGTGGCTCCGCGCCCGGAGCGTCCCGTCCACGCGGACGCGCCCGCGCCCGTCCACGTCCAGCCCGGCGTCGGCGGCCAGCGACGGCACGCGGAACCCGGCGGCCCACACGAACGCGTCGGCCGGCAGGTCCCGGCCGCTCTCCAGCAGCAGGCCGTCCGCGGCGACGTTCGCGACCCGCTCGTTCTCGTGGACCGTGACGCCCATCCGCGCGAACGTCCGGTGCACGTGGCGGCGCGCGCGCGAGCCGAGGCCCTCGCCGAGCGGCCCGGCGGTGACGAGCTCGACCCGCAGCCCCGGCCGCGCCTCGGCCAGCTCCGCCGCCGTCTCGATCCCGGTCAGGCCGCCGCCGACCACGGCCACCGACTCCAGCCCCGGCAGGCGGTCCCGCAGGAGCGCCGCGTCCGCCTCCCGCGCGATCGCCAGCGCGTGCTCGCGCGCCCCCGGAACGGCGTCCAGGTCGGCGGTGCTGCCGAGCGCGTAGACGAGCGTGTCGTAGCCGAGGTCGGCGGCGCCGTCCAGGCGGACGGTCCGGGCGTCCGCGTCGATGCCCGTCGCGCGGGCGCGGACGAGCTCGACGCCCGTCCCGTCGAGCAGGCCCGCCAGCGGCAGGTCCGCGGTCGCCTGCCCGGTCGCGACCTGGTGCAGCCGGACGCGCTCCACGAAGCGGTCGGACGCGTTGACGAGCGTCACCCGCGCGTCCCGCCCGGCCGTCCCGGCCGCGCGCTTGGCCGCGCCCAGCCCCGCGTACCCCGCGCCCAGCACCACGATGCGGTGAGTCATGCTTCCTCCTCGCTCGAGTTCCGGAAGCTGAACCGGTCAGGGCCCCGATCCGTGACGGCCCGCCCGTGTGACGCCGCTCACGCGAGCTGCGCGGCGACGAACGCCAGCTTGCGCGGCGCCAGGACGATCCGCACGCCGGCGACCCGCCCGTCCTCGACCTGAACCGACAGCACGCCGTACAGCGCGTCGCCGACCCAGAGCAGGACGGCGGGCTCCCCGTTGACCTCCGCGATCCGGCTCGTCACCAGCGCCGCCTCCGGGCGCCTCCCCAGCCCCTCCAGGTATCGCAGGACGGGCGTGCGCCCCGCGATCGGGCGCCGCGCGGCCGACGCCTCGCCGCCGCCGTCCGCCACCGCGACGACGTCCTCGGCCAGCAGCCGCTCGAGCGCCCCCACGTTCCCGTCCAGCGTCGCCCCGAAGAACGTCTCGACGATCCGCCGGTGCCGGCCGGCGTCGACGTCCCGCCTCCGACGGTCCTCCCCGACGTGCGCGCGCGCCCGCCGGTGTAGCTGGCGGGAATGGTCCTCGCCGATGCCGAGGATCTCCGCGATCTCCCGGTGCGGATGCCCGAACGCCTCCCGCAGGATGAACACCGCGCGTTCCGCCGGGGACAGCCGCTCCAGAAGCACCAGCACGCCCAGCGACACCGATTCCCGCTGCTCCACCGTCTCCAGCGGCCCCAGCGCCCCGTCCGCGGTCAGCACCGGCTCCGGCAGCCACGGGCCCGCGTAGCTCTCCCGCCGCACCCGCGCCAGCGACAGCCGGTTCAGGCACAGGTTCGTCACCACCGTCGTCAGCCACGCCGCCGGCACCTCCACCTGACCGGCCCGGCTCCACCGCAGGTAGGCGTCCTGCAGGACGTCCTCGGCCTCGGCCGCCGACCCCAGCATCCGGTACGCGAGCCCCATCAGCCGGGACCGCTGCCCCTCGAACACCTCGACATCCGGCATGCCGCCGACAATAGGCTCAGACGCCGAAGAACGGCAGACAGGGCGCGAGCCCGCGGATCTCGACGTCCACGAGCTGCCGCCAGTGGAACTGGACGTGCGCACGCGCGCGTTCCGCCGGAGGCGCGTCCGTCCAGGGCGTCAGGAAGGGCATCGTCGCCGGATCGTGCACCCCCTCGGCGGCCAGGTCGCCCGTGGCGTCGGATTCTCGCAGGTCGGGCAGGCGCAACTCCAGCCGGGGCGTCCGCAGGACGAGCCCGTACAAAGGCCAGTGAGTGAGGGTCACCGAGCCCATTATTCGCGCGGAATCCTCGGTGCACGAAATGGTTTTGCCCGCGTCATTCCGGACGGGCCGTCCACGCCTCGATGGTCGCGGCCGCCCATTCGCGGACGCGGTCGGGAAAGCCGTCCGCGGGGAACGTGCCGTCGCCCGCGACCTCGGCGACGGTGACGGCGAACCGCGCGGGCGGCGGCCCGGACGGCCCGCGCACGTCCGTGGCCGGGCCCTCGCGGCGGCGGTGCGAGTTCGCGCGCCGGAACCCGGACACGACGCGTTCCGCGCCCGCCCGTCCGTCCCGCAGGTACGCGTGCAGGATCGCCCAGCCGAACGGCGGCGCGGACACGAGCCGGCTCGGGTGCTGGTACACGAAGCACGCGACGGACACGCCGTGCAGCGGCCCCCACGGCTCGCGCCGCGAGTGGTCGAGCGCCAGCAGCGTCTGGAACAGGTCGTCGCAGGGACCGGGACCGCCGCATTCGGGGCACTTCGTCACGGTTCTCCCTCGCGATACGACCGGCGCCGGGCCCCCGGAACGTGCGCCGGCCCCCGGCAACATCCCACGGCCCCGCGCGGCCCGCAACGCGATTTCGCCCCCGCGCGGTGCCGCCTTCGAGGTCGATCCAGAACCGGTCCTCGCCGTGCCGCCGCCCTCCCGGGACGCCGCCGTTGGCGGGGATGACCCGGCGGGACGCCTCGTTGCCCGGCGCGCAGGTCAGCAGGACGCGCGCGAGGCCGCGCCGGGCGCACTCGTCCAGTCCGGCGGCGAGCATCCGGGTGGCGTGGCCCCGGCGGCGCCACGGCGAGACGACGTGGTAGCCGATGTGCCCGCCCGCGTCGGCGAGGGCCGCCGTCAGCCGGTGGCGGAGGATCAGCGTGCCGAGGTAGTGCTCGCCCGCGACGTACCAGAACGTCGTCGTCGGGACGCCCCACCGGACGTGCACGCCGCGCCGTGCCGCGACGAACGCGCGGAAGTCGGCGAAGGCGGGGGCGAGCCATACGGCGGACGTCCCCTCGGCGCGGCAGTCGGCCAGTTCGCCCGCGAGGAACGAGGCCCGCAGCGCCGCCGTCGGCCGCACGAGCCGGCACGGCTGGTCGGGAATGGTCATGGGCTCGGTCTCACGGCCGGAGGCGGCGGGGCGGTCCGCGTCATCCGGGGGTGCCGATCTCGATCAGGTTGCCGTCGGGGTCGCGCACGTAGGTGCTGGTGATCGGTCCTTGCGCGCCGGTCCGCGGGACGGGGCCTTCCTCCACGGCGACGCCGCAGGAGGCCAGATGGTCGAGGACCTGGCGCTGGGGAGCGTCGGTGAGCAGGCACAGGTCCGCGCTCCCGGGAGTGGGACGGTCGGCGCGGGGGAGAAGCTCCCGGCCGGCCTCGTGAAGGTTGATCTTGCTCGTGCCGAAGGCCAGGGCCCGGCGGCCCCGGCCGAAGGTCACCTCGCGCATGCCGAGGACGCGCTCGTAGAAGGCGATGGTCCGGTCGGCGTCCGCGACGGTGAGCACGAGATGGTCCAGCCCGGTGATGCGTATCCCCGGCGCGGACGCGGCGGCGTACCGGCCGAGCCCCCGGGCGCAGGCGTCCCGTGCCGGGCGGGAGAGCAGGCCGGCCGAGCGCACGAACAACGCGTGCAGGGACGGTCCGTACCGCGAGGCCAGTTCCTCGTCACGGGCCAGCACGTCGAGCTCGTTGGCGGCCGTGATCTCGAGGAACGCCTTGAGGTCGGCATGGGAGGGGATGTGCTCTCCGCCGGTGAACCGGTCATGGAAGACGACGGTCCGGGAGCCGTCCAACCGCGGATACACGCGGTCGCGGTCGCAGCTCGCGTACAGGTAGACCAGCGCCTCCGCCCGGTCGCCGATCAGCTCCGCCAGCACCGGACGTTCGGTGACGTCGAGCAGTGACCGGTCGAATCCGTCGGTTCCGTAGGCGGCGTGGCACAGCCCGGCGGCCCGGACGGCCGGATCGGCCCCCCACTCGGCCAGCAGCCGCCCGACCCGGCGCAGGTGCTCCAGCAGCGTGCCGCCGGGGTGAGGTATCCGGGCGGCTCCCCGGTCGCGCAGGAACGCCTCGATGGACGGCCACGGGGACGGGATCTCGCGATCATCGGTCATGTCACGAGTTATAGTCGTGACATGACCGTCCCGACAACCCCGCCCGTGCCCGCCGAGGAACTCGCGTTCAATTTCCGCTCCGGCCGTTTGTGTCTCGCCTTCGTGGCGACGGTGGGCGAGCGGTGGCGCGGCAACTACGAGCGGCTGCGCGAGCCCGCCGACCTCGCGCGCTGGTACCGGGAAGCGGGCCTGCTGGACGAAGCCGTCCGCGTCACGCCCGGCGGGCTGCGGACGGCCCGAACGCTGCGGGAGGCAATCCATCGCCACGCCCGGCAGGTGATCGACGACCGTGCGGCCGCGCCCGAGGACGAGGAAGCGATCAACGCCGCCGCGAGCGCCCCGCCGCTGGTCCCCGTCCTGCGGGGCGCGACCAGGCGGCTGACCTTCCCGTCCACCGGCGCCGAGCAGGCGGCGCTCAGCACGGTGGCCCGCGACGCGATCGACCTGTTCGCCGGCACCGCCGCCGACCGCATCCGCGAATGCGCCGGCTCCGAATGCGGCCTGCTGTTCGTCGACACCAGCCGCCCCGGCCGGCGCCGCTGGTGTTCCAGCGCCGCCTGCGGCGGGAGCGAGCGCGCCGCCGCGTACCGCCGCCGGAAGCGCGCCGGCCAGAGCCCGTCATAGACGCCCGAGGGACGTGGCGCCGCCGACGCGATCCGCTCGCGTTCGTGGACCGGGCCCGAACACCCTGGCTGCGCGCCGGCGTGCGCGGGCTACGGCCTACCGCCGCGGCGTCTCCGCCATCGCGACGAGCACGTCCTCGCTCATCGCGATGGACGCGTCGGGCCGCTGCGCGGGCCCGTGCACCATCCGGATCGTCCCGTCGGCGACGACCGCGTGGAACACCTCGTCGCCCACCCGGAACTCGTACACCAGGTCCAGCCCGGCCGCCGCCTCCGGCACGAAGCAGGCCTCCAGGCCGAGCACCGCCCACCCCGGATGGAACGTCTCGCGCCTTCGCTCGCGGGCCGCTATGGGGGTCGACCGTCCTCAGGAGTCCTGTGCGGTCGCGGACGTCGACGCCGCCTGCGGGGTCGACGGCGAGGTGGCCGAGCGCAGGGCGTGGTCGAGGAGGATCTCCGCGGCGGCCCGTGCGTGCCGGCCGTAGCCGGCCTCGTCGAGGACCATGGCGCGGCTGGCCGCTCCGTCCGCGAGGGAGACCAGCTGTTCGGCGAGTCCGGCGGGGTCGGGGCAGCCCAGCTCCGCCAGCAGCGAGTCGACCATCCGCACCATGCGCAGTTTCTGCTCGCGGGCGTAGGAGTGGACGGTGCTGCCGGGGTCGGGGAACTCGGCCGCGGCGTCGATGAACGGGCACCCGCGCACCGGAGCCCCGTCCGCGGCGGGCGGATCGAACAGGCGGAGGATCCGCTCCCGAGGGGGAAGATCCTCGCGGGCCAGCACGCCCTCCAGGGTGCCGCCCGACGTCACGAGATCTTGCAGGTAGGCCATCACCAGGTCGTTCTTGGTCCGGAAGTGCGCGTACAGCGTGCGCTTGGACACCGGGGCCTCGTCCGCGATCTGCTCCATGCCGGTCGCGTTGATCCCCTGGTTCGCGAACAACCGGGCGGCGGCGGCCAGGATGCGCTCGCGCCCGCCGCGTCCCGGGCGTCGCGGTGGCGTCGCCGTCGTCATGTCACGAGTATACGCCGTCGTTTACTTCACCGCCCGCGCCGTGGTAGCTTCACGACCGCAATGTAAACGGCAACGTTTACTTAGTCGTCCGGTGAGGAGCGTTCCATGCGTGTGTCGGAGAGCATCGAGATGAGCGGGCATGCGGAGAGGCTGATCCGGGGTCGTCGCGCGACCCGCGCGTTCCGGCCGGAACCTGTGCCCGAGGAGACCGTGCGCGCCGTCTTCTCCCTGGCCGGCGCCGCGCCGTCCAACTCCAACGCGCAGCCGTGGCGGGTGGAGGTGGCGAGCGGCGCCATGCGCGATCGCCTGGCGAAGGCGCTCCGGGAGGCGCACGCCCACGATCGCACCTCGGTCGACTTCCCGTACTCCGAGGACATGTACACGCAGGTGCACCAGGCCCGGCGGGCGGCGTTCGGCGCCGAGCTGTACGGCGCCCTGGGCATCGGCTTGGACGACCATCCGGCCCGTGCGGCCTACGACGCCGAAAGCCTGCGTTTCTACGGTGCGCCGCACGTCGCGTTCCTGTTCGTCACCGGCGACGGCGGAGCGCGGCTGGCCGCCGACGTCGGCGCCTACATGCAGACGCTGCTGCTGGCGATGGAAGGGTACGGCGTCGCCAGTTGCCCGCAGGGGCTGCTGAGCTTCTACGCCGACGCCGTGCGCGGTGAACTCGGCGTCGCCCACGGAAAGCTGCTCGTGGGCGTCTCCTTCGGGTACGCCGACGAGTCCGCGCCGGTGAACCGGATAGCGACCGGACGGGCCGCACTCGAAGCCACCACGACGTTCCACGGCTAGCGTCATGCGCCCGCCCGGTCGCGCACGGCGCCCCGCCGAACTCCGCCCCCGCCGCCCGCAGGGGCGGATCGGGCCTTGATCGCTGAGAGCGAACGGGGGGAGGAAACAAATCGCTGCTCCGTTTTCTTGAGTGTGGATGACTCAACCTTCGGGGTTGGGTCGCCGGTCCTCCCGAGGGGCCGGTACGACACGGACTTGGAGTGAGCATGAGCGAGACCCTGACGCTGCCGGTGCTGCCCCTGGACGACGGGGCCGTTCTGCCGGGCATGGTGGTGCCCCTCGACCTGTCCGACGGCGCGGAGGTCCGGGCGGCGATCGAGGCCGCGCGGGCGGCGGCGCAGACGACGGGGCCGGGGATACGGACGCCCGGCAAGCCGCGGGTGCTGCTGGTGCCGCGCCTGGACGGGCAGTACGCGGCCGTCGGGACGCTGGGCGTGATCGAGCAGGAGGGCCGGCTGCCCGGCGGGGAGCCGGGGGCCGTCGTGCGCGGCGTCGCGCGGGTGAAGATCGGGACGGGGACGACCGGGCCCGGGGCGGCGCTGTGGGTCGAGGGGACCCTGATCGAGAAGCAGGCGCCGTCCGGGCGGGCGCAGGAGCTGGCGAAGGAGTACAAGGGCCTCGTCAGCGCGATCCTGCAGAAGCGCGGCGCCTGGCAGGTCGTCGACGTGGTGCAGCAGATCGACGACCCGTCGACGCTCGCCGACAACGCCGGGTACGCCCCCTACCTGTCGGACGAGCAGAAGGTCGAGCTGCTGGAGACGCCGGACGTCGTCGAGCGGCTCACCCTCGTGATCGGGTGGGCGCGCGACCACCTCGCCGAGCTGGACGTCGCGGAGACGATCCGCAAGGACGTGCAGGAGGGCATGGAGAAGACGCAGCGGGAGTTCCTGCTGCGGCAGCAGCAGGAGGCCATCCGCAAGGAGCTGGCCGAGCTGAACGGCGACCCCGCCGACGAGGAGGACGACTACCGCGCCCGGATCGAGGCGGCGGACCTGCCCGAGAAGGTGCGGGAGGCCGCGCTGAAGGAGGTCGACAAGCTCGAGCGGTCGTCGGACGCGTCGCCGGAGGGCGGCTGGATCCGCACGTGGCTCGACACGGTCCTCGACATCCCGTGGAACGACCGGACCGAGGACGCCTACGACATCGCGGGCGCCCGGGAGATCCTGGACGCCGACCACGCGGGCCTCGACGACGTGAAGGAGCGCATCATCGAGTACCTGGCGGTGCGCAAGCGCCGCGAGGAGCGGGGGCTCGGCGTGGTCGGGGGCCGGCGCAGCGGCGCGGTGCTGGCGCTGGCCGGGCCTCCCGGGGTCGGCAAGACGTCGCTGGGCGAGTCGGTCGCGCGGGCGATGGGCCGCAAGTTCGTCCGGGTGGCGCTGGGCGGCGTCCGGGACGAGGCGGAGATCCGCGGCCACCGGCGGACGTACGTGGGGGCGCTGCCCGGCCGGATCGTGCGGGCGATCCGCGAGGCGGGGTCGATGAACCCGGTCGTGCTGCTGGACGAGATCGACAAGGTCGGCGCCGACTACCGGGGCGACCCGACGGCGGCGCTGCTCGAGGTGCTGGACCCGGAGCAGAACCACACGTTCCGCGACCACTACCTGGAGGTCGAGCTCGACCTGAGCGACGTCCTGTTCCTGGCGACGGCGAACGTGGTGGAGGCGATCCCCGGGCCGCTGCTGGACCGGATGGAGCTGGTGCAGCTCGACGGCTACACCGAGCACGAGAAGGTGACGATCGCCCGCGACCACCTGCTGCCGCGCCAGCTCGACAAGGCGGGGCTGGAGCCGGCGGAGGTGACGCTGGACGACGGGGCGCTGCGGCTGCTCGCGTCCGAGTACACCCGCGAGGCGGGCGTCCGGTCGCTGGACCGGTCGATCGCGCGGGTGCTGCGGAAGATCGCCGCGAACGTCGCGCTGGAGAAGGCGTCGCTGCCGGTCGCGGTCGGCCGGGACGACCTCAAGGACTACCTGGGGCGGCCCCGGTTCACGCCGGAGGTCGAGCTGAGCCGGGGCGAGCGCCGCACCGGCGTGCCGGGCGTCGCGACCGGCCTCGCGGTGACCGGCGCGGGCGGCGACGTGCTGTACATCGAGGCGTCGCTGGCCGACAAGGAGACCGGCGACACCGGGGTGACGCTCACCGGGCAGCTCGGCGACGTGATGAAGGAGTCGGCGCGGATCGCGCTGAGCTACCTGCGGTCGCGCGGCGCGGAGCTGGAGCTGCCGGTCGGCGACCTGAAGGACCGCGGCGTGCACGTCCACGTCCCGGCGGGCGCGATCCCGAAGGACGGCCCGAGCGCGGGCATCACGATGACGACGGCGCTCGCGTCGCTGCTGTCGGGACGGGCGGTGCGGCCGGACGTCGCGATGACCGGTGAGGTGTCGCTGACCGGCCGGGTGCTGCCGATCGGGGGGCTGAAGCAGAAGCTGCTGGCCGCGAGCCGCCTCGGCATCACCACCGCGATCGTGCCGAAGCGCAACGAGCCGGACCTGGAGGAGGTGCCGCGGGAGGTGCTGGACGGCATGACGGTGTTCACCGTCAGCGACGTCCGCGAGGTCCTCGACCTGGCGCTCGAGCCCGCCACGACCGCCGTGGCGGCCTGACCGGACGGGACGCCCGCGGCCCTTCGGGGTCGCGGGCGTCCGCGTGCGCGCGGTGGTCCCGGCGGGGTTCGGTCAGGGGAGGGGCGCCCCATATCGGGCGTCCGAATCGGGGCGGCGGGCATGGACGGGTGCGCGCCGGGGAGGAGGGGCGCCGTGTTGGTCGAAATGTGGCAGCCCGCCCCGCCCGGTGAACGCGTCCCCTGGTACGTGCTCGCGCTGCGCGCCGTCGTCGTCGTGACGGCGCTCGGCCTGCTCGGCGCCTTCTGCTACGTCGCGTTCCGGCTGACGCTGACGCCCGTCCGCGACGAGGGGCAGGCGGGGGCGAACTTCCGGCCCGGCGACTCCCTGCGCTTCTACCTGGACCGCCCGACCGGGGAGGCGCTGTTCCAGCTCGGCGGCAACCTCGCGCTCTTCGCGCCGCTGGGGGTGCTGCTGCCGCTGGTCGCCAAGCGGCTGCGCGGCCCGGTCCGCCTCGCCGTCCTGACCGGGATGTTCTCCCTCGCGGTCGAGCTGGTGCAGGGCGCGTTCGTGGTCGGCCGCGCCTTCGACATCGACGACGTGCTCCTGAACGTCGCCGGCGCCGTCCTCGCGTACCTGATCGTCGGCCGCCGGTTGTCGAGGTCCCTGCGCGGGTCCTGATCAGCGGGGGGTGAGGCGGAAGACGCGGAGCCGCCGGGTGGTGCGTTCCACGTAACGGTCGTAGACCGGCCATACCCGGACGAGCCGGGGCCAGGCTTCGGCGCGTTCGGCGTCGTCGAGGAGCCGCGCCTTGACCGGGACGGCGCGGCCGCGGAACATGACCTCGGCCTCCGGGGTCTTGAGGAGGTTGCCGGTCCAGGCGGGGTGCTTCTCGCGGCCGAAGTTGGAGCCGACGACGAGCCACGAGCCGTCCCGCTCCGGCAGGCAGGCCAGCGGCGTCCGGCGGGGCAGGCCGCTGACGGCTCCCGTCGTGGTCAGCAGCAGGCTGGGCACGAGGAGCTGCCCGAGCATGAGGCGGCCGCCGGTCAGCCGGTTCAGGGCCCGGTCGATCGGCGGGACGAGCCGGGGGCCCGCCTTCGCGAACCAGGCGGACCCGGACACGCGGTGGAAGACCGGCCCGAGCACCCGCTGGACGGCGGTGGGCCCGGCGGCGGGGACGTGCGCCGCCGCGGGCGCGAGCCGTCCCGCGCGGCGCGGGTCCAGGTGCCCGGACTCGGCGAGCCAGCGCAGCCCGTCGGCGACCGTGTCCTCCACGGGGCGCAGGGTGAGGCCGAGGGCGTCCAGGATCGGGCGGTCGTCGGTCGGGACGAGCGTCACCATGAACTCGGCCGCGTCCCGCGTCAGCGGATAGTCGAAGGAACGGACGCGCTTGGCGGCGTCGAGCGCGGACCCGAGCCCGAGCATCACCGGGGACGGGACGCGGAAGGTGCGCGGCCGCACGCCGGTGAGCGCGTCGCACAGCCCGGCGAACCGCGGCCACGTGAGGTAGTGGCCGCCGAGCACCCAGCGGCTCGCGCCCTGCCGGGACTCGACGGCGCGGGCGAGGGCCTCGGCGAGGTCGCGGACGTCCAGCACCGAGACGCCGCCGCCCGGCAGCGGCCAGACCTTCGACAGCGCCCCGGCGAGCCCCTCCGGGAGGGCGTCGAGGACGGGCTGGTCGGGGCCGAACACGCCGCCCGGATAGACGATCGTGACGGGCGCGCCCTCGTCCTGCAGCTCGCGCGCGTAGCGTTCGGCGGCGACCTTCGAGCGCCCGTAGCCGGTGCGGGGGCCGGCGAGGGGCGCGTCCGCGGTGATCACGGGGGCCGTCGGCGGGACGAACACCCCGATCGTGGACACGTGGATCACCGGGGCGAGCCCGGCGGCGACGGCCCCGCCGACGACGTTGCGGGTTCCGGCGACGTTCGCGTCCACGACGTCGCGGCCATGGCCGGTGACCCCGATCGCGGCGGCCGCGTGGATCGCGGCGTCGCAGCCGTCGAGGGCCTCGGCGACGGCCCCGGTGTCCAGCATGTCGCCCCGGACGAACTCGACGTCCCCGCGCGGGACGCCGAGCGCCCCGAGGACCCGGGCGGCCTTGTCCGGATCGCGCACCAGGGCGCGCGGTACGTGACCGCGGGCCAGCAGGGCGCGGACGGTGTGGGAGCCGACGAAGCCGGACGCACCGGTGAGAAGGACCCGCATGGGAACAACCTAATGCTTGCTAGCCCGGCGGCGACAGTCCCAAGATCGTTCCGGCCGCCTACTCCGCGGCCGTGTGGATCCGCCGGGCGGCGAACGCCACCTCGGCGTCCGGGTGGGCGCGCAGGCCGCGCAGCAGCGACCGCCACTCGCCCGGCCAGCCCGCGTCGGGTCCGTGCCGCCGGGTCAGCGCGCACGCGAGCAGGCCGCCGGCGAGGTCGCGCCGCGCCGCGAGCCGGACGGCGTGGGGATGCACGTCCGCGGCGTCCGGCGCGCCGAACGCGCGATGCGGGCCGCGGCCGTCCCCCGCGAGGAGCTCGGCGATGGAGAGGACGGCGAGGACGCCGCGTCCCGCGCAGCCGTCGGCGAGCGAGTCGAGGGCGCCGCCCGCGTCGCCGGAGTCCCAGTCGAGCGTGGCGGCCGCCAGTTCCAGCGCGAGCTGCGCGGGGAGCCGCCCCCGGACGGCCACGGCCGCGCCCCGGGCGGCGGTGCGGTGCCGCGCGGCGGTGCCGCGGACCGCCGCCGTCAGCGCGGCGAGGCGCTGCACGGCCGGGAGGTCGCGTTCGGCCTCCGCGTCGGCGCCGTCCGCCGTCGCGGCGAGCTTCGCGACCGCCGCGCCCAGCTCGTCCGCT
The DNA here is from genome assembly GCF_042675525.1 of Actinomadura sediminis. Lineage (NCBI taxonomy): Bacteria > Bacillati > Actinomycetota > Actinomycetes > Streptosporangiales > Thermomonosporaceae > Actinomadura > Actinomadura sediminis. The sequence continues at coordinate 6,420 of NZ_JBHTJA010000099.1, read as the reverse complement.
CCGATCCCGGACTGGACGCACGCCAGCAGCGCGGACATCGCGGGGCGCCAGCGGCGCGTCTCCCCGAGGTCGGTGAGGACGCCCGCGAGCAGCCCAGGGATCTCCGGCGCCCACTGCGCCCACCGGCCCAGCACCGCCAGCGCGGCGTCGGCGGCCTCCGGGTCGGGCGAGCCCGCCACCCGGACGATCAGCGCCGCGTACTCGCCCCGGAACCGCTCCTCGATCTCGTGCGGCCACCCGCCGAGGACCTGCCGCGCGAGGTCCCGCGGCCCCTGCGCGGCCTCCTTCAGGACGCGGCGCGCGACCGGTTCGGCGATGTACGGGCGGAGCGCCGACGCGATCGCCGCGCGCACGTCCCGGTGCTGGTCCGGGTCGTCCCACGCCTCGGCGACGATCGCGAGCGCGTCCGGCGCCCGAGTCCGCAGCAGGATCCGCAGCGCCTCCTTCCGCGCGGTGATCTTGCCGTCCGCCAGCACCGGCCGCAGCAGCGGCCCCAGCGCGCTCGGCCGGACGAACCGCGCCGCCCGTCCCGCCGCGTACACGGCGACGTGCGCGTCGTCGGACGACGCCCGCGCGAGCAGCTCGGGCATGACGTCCTGCGGCGACGACGTCCACGGCGCGGCGGTCAGCGCGGCCCGCCGCAGGTGCGCGTCGTCGGACTCCAGGTACGGGCGCAGCCGCTCCGCGCCCGCCCCCGGCACGCTCGCGATCGCCGTGACCGCCCGGCCCCGGTCGGCTTCCGCGGCGCCCTCGTCGCCCGCCGCCCGCTCGAGCAGCCGCAGGTAGGCGGCGTGCTGCCTGGCCGTCCACCGCCGCGCCCACGCGCCCTCGACCCGCGGGACGTACGCGACGCCGTCCCGCCGGAACCGTCCGGCGGCGCCACCGGACAGCACGAGGTCCAGCAGGTCGGTGCGTTCGGACGCGATCGCGGCGAGCACCGCGTGGACCGCGACGGCCGACGGGTCCTTGGCCACCACCCGCTCGACCCGCTCGCCGCGCGTCCCCGGCGGCTCCAGCCACAGCGCGATCGCGGCGGCGATCGTCGCGTCGTCGGCGGCGTCGAGGGCCCGCTCCAGCGCGTCCTGCAGCACCGGCACGCCGTGGGCGCGGCGGCCGAGGGCCCGGGCGAGGGTCAGCGCGAGCGCGTGGTCGTCCCGGCGCGCGCCCCGGTCGAGCAGCGGCGCCAGATGCCCGGCGAGCCGGTGCTCCAGCCCGCGCGGCAGCCCCCGGTCGAGCCGCGTCAGGTGCGGGCCCCCCGAATGCCCCGCGACCCGCACCAGCAGCCCGATGCCGAACACCGCCAGGTCGCCGTCGTCCCGCAGCGCGCCCTGCCGGGCGAACGCCACCGCGAGCCGCGCGAGCCCCTGCCGGGTCATGGACGAGCAGTCGCGCGCGTTCAGTGCGTCCTCGGCGAACCCCGCCACCGCCTCCGTGTGCGCGCGCCGCAGCAGGCTCTCCGGGACGGACGCCAGTGCGTTCAGCGCGCTCAGCCGGACCGGGTCCTGCTCGTTGCGGAGCCGACCGAACGACTCCAGGACCGCGCCCAGCACCGCCGGGTCCCGCTCGCGGCCCGCGCAGCGGACGAGCAGCGCGTACCCCGCCGCGCGCTCCTCGGCGCCCGGCCGCCGGGTCAGCTCGGCGAGGACGGGACGCGCCTCCTCGAACGGCAGGTGCGCGGTCACCTGCCGCACCTGGGCCGGACGGTCGGCGACCGCCCGCAGCCCCAGCGTCCGGCGCGCCTCCCGCACCCGCACGTCCCGCGGCAGGACGTCCAGCAGCGCGTCCCCGAGCACCGCCGTGGTCAGGTCGAACCCGCGCATCGCCGTGTCGAACAGGGCGCCCCGCGCGCTCGGCGGCACCGCCTTCAGCAGCAGCCGCAGCGTGTGCTCGTCCCCCCGCACCGCACGGGCGACCTCCGCGAGCGCGTCCCCGCCGATCCGGACGATCCGCTCCCGCACCGCCGTGCGGCGCACCAGCGTCCCGATCCGCCGCCGGTCCGACAGCAGCAGCCGCAGCGTCCGCTCCGGCTCCGCGTCCAGCAGCCTCCCGAGGCCGGGCAGCAGCGCCCACGGAAGCTCGCCGGTGTGCCAGAACTCCTCGAGCAGCCCGACCACGCGCGCCGGATCGTGCTCCAGCGCCGCCGCGACGCCCGTCCCGTGCCACTGCCACCAGGACGCCCGCGCGCCCTCCGCGAGCGCGGCGAGCGCCTCCTCCGCGTGGTCGAGGACGGCCGCGGGGTGCGCCCGTCCCAGCGAGTGCGGGTTCGGGACGGCGTGCGCGAGCGCGCCCAGGCGTCCCGCCGCGACCTCCGCACCGCACGCGGGCAGCAGCGCGGCGGCCTCGTCCTCGCCCCACCGCTCCGCGACCGGCCCGACGAGCGCGTCCGCGAGGTCGCTCCGCCGGTGCTTCCGGACGGCCCGGTACGTCGCCGCGCGGATCGCCGCGGGCGCGTCCATCAGGCTCTCCAGCAGTGCCTCGGGCCCCGGCGCGTACCGCACCGAGAGCCGCACCGCCTGCCGCGCGATCCACGCGTCCGGGTCGCGCGTCGCGGCCAGCACGTGCGCGATCGACGCGTCGTCCCGCACCGCCGACGCGATGAACAGCGCCGTCGCCCGCTCGTACCAGCCCCGCCCGCGCAGCTCGTCCAGCAGGGCGGCGAGCGCCGGTTCCCCCGCCGACTCCCGCAGCCGCACCAGGCGGCGGACCCGGTGGGGGTGCGGCAGCGGTTCGATCTCGTCCAGCAGCTCATCGGCACGCATGCCGCGCATCCTTCCGGATCCCCCGCCCGGCTTCACCCGCTTTACCGCCGCCCCGGCGATCCTTCTCACCGCGCTGCCCCATCGGATGGCGTTGGTCGGGGCCGCCGTCCGGATGGCCGAGGTGACCGGCGGGCACCTTCACGTCTGAGCCGTCCCTCCGGCCGGGAGGGTGAGGAAGGCCCGCTGGCGGGACGTCCAGCGGCGGGTCCACGCCGGCCGGATGCGGGAGGCGTCGAGGCCGGCGGTGAGCACGAGGTCCAGCAGGTCGGTGCGCTCGGTCGCGATGGCGTGCAGGACGGACGGGACGGCGACGGCGGACGGGTGCCGTGCGACGACGCGGCCGACGCGTTCGGCGCGCGTGCGCGGCGGGGCGAGCCAGAGGCCGATCGCGACGGCGCGGGCCCGGCCCTCGGCCTCGTCGACGGCCCGGGCCAGCGCGCGCCGCAGGGACGGGACGTCCTCGGCGCGGCGCCCCAGGACGTTCGCGAACAGGAGCGTGACCCGGTGGTCGCCGGTGTCGAGGTACGGGGCGAGCGCGTCGCCGAGGAAGTGCTCGCGGCCGTGCGGCAGGAGGTGGTCGAGGCGGCCGGTGCGGTCGAGCCGCTGCGCCGCGAAGCCCGGCTGGTCGTGGAGCAGCCCGAGGCCGGGCGTCAGGAAGGCTGGGTCCTCGCGGGCGAGGCCGGTGCGGCACAGCTTGGCGGCGAGCAGGTCGGCGAGGGGGCAGGGGTACCGGGGGTCCTTGCGCGCGTCGAGGACGCGCCGGGCGAAGCGCTCGACGGCGGCCGCGTGCCCGGCGCGCAGGGCGGCGTCGGGAAGCGCGTGGAGGGCGAGGACGACGGTGTCGAGCGAGGGACCCGCGGGATCCACACGGTCGAGGAACCCCAGGGCGTGGGAGAGGACCTCCGGTCGGCCGCTGCGTTCGGCGCACCTGACGAGCAGCGCGGCGCCCCCCGCGCGCGTGTCGGCCTCCTCCCGGCACGTCATGTCCTCCAGGAGAGGACGCGCCTCGTCGTAGGGGAGGTGCGCGTACAGCGGCAGGTTCCGCTCGATGCCGCGGGGTGCGTTGCGGCGGGCCTCCCGGGCCCGCAGGGGGCGGGGGAGGAGGTCCAGCAGCGAGTCGAGATGCGCGCGCCCGCCGTCGGCCTCGGCGGCGGCGCGGACGGCGGCGAACAGGCGTTCGCGGCGGCCCGGCGGGACAGCGCGCAGCAGGCTCCTCACGGCGTGCAGCCGGGCGTTGCCCGCGTGCTCGTGGACGGCCCGGGCGACCGCCGCCAGCTCGTCGTCGCCGTACCGGCGCAGGCGGGCGCGGACGCAGCGCCGATGGACGATCAGGACCCAGAGCGCCGGACGGAGCGGCCCGAGCAGGACGCGCAGCATTCGCTCGGGCTCGGCGTCCATCAGCACGCCCGCCTTCTTCGCGAGCGATGTCGGCAGGTCGGTCACGTGCGGCAGCAGGCCGACGACCCGGGCGGGGAAGCGCTGCGCGGCCTCCGCGAGGCCGGGGGCGAGCGTCCGCAGCTCCGCGGGGGCGCGCTCCGCGTGGTCGAGGACGAGGTCCGGGTGCGCGCGGCCGAGGAGCCTCCAGGACGGGACGGCGGGCGCGAGCGTGTCCAGGCGGGACGCGACCGTCGCGCGGCGGCACGCGGGGAGGAGCGACGCGGCCTCGGCGTCGCCCCACCGTTCGCGGACCCGGTCGACGAGCGCGTCGGCGAGGCCGTCCCGGCGGTGCTTGCGGACGGCGCTCCAGGCGGCCTTCCGGACGGGCGCGGAGGCGTCCGCGAGCAGGTCGAGCAGCGCGCCGGCGGACGCGCCGAGCCGCACCGCGAGCCGGACGGCGGGGCGCGCGAGCCCGAGCGGTTCGACCCTCGCGACGGCGGCGATGTGCGCGCGGGACGCGTCGTCCCGCGCGGCGGCCGCGAGGGCCAGCGCGAGGCCCCGCTCGTACGGGCCGCGCTGCCCGAGGTCGACCAGCAGCGGGACCAGCTCCCGCCCGCCCGCGAGCCGCCGCAGGTCCGCGACGCGGCGGCGCCGCTCGGCGTGGGCGAGCGGCTCGACCTCGGCGAGCAGGGCGTCGGCGGGACGCATGTCCGTGCGCATGACCCGCCATCATGCCGCGGTCAGCCCGCCGGGTTCACCCCGGTTTCGCGGCCCGCCGAGATCTGCGCGGCGAGGCGGCGGACCCGCTCCTCGTGCTCGTCGTACGCGACGACGACCGGCGGCTCGTTGTACGGCATCGTGTCGGACGAGCGGCGCAGCTTCACGTACTGGCCGCAGGCGTCGATCGCGTACGGCTCCATGTCGTCCTGCAAGGCGCCGATCACCGTGATCCCGTGCGTCTCGCCGATCTTGCGGAACAGCGCGACGGCCTCCTTGCGGTGCTCCTTGCCGAGGTTGCGGCCCAGCTCGTCCAGCACGAGGCACAGGCGCCCGCCGCCGGAGCTGGCGAGCGCCGCCGCGCACACGAGCTTGACGGCCTTCTCGTCCATGAGGGCGGTGTTGGCGCGCCGGTTGTACGGGACGTACCGCTGCCCGTCCGAGCGCCGCCATTTCGGCGTGACCCGCCAGCGCCACTCCTGCTCGGGGTCGCCGGGCGGCTCGGGCGTGGGGAACTCGAGGGTCGCGCCGTACCCGCCGTAGTTCACGTCGAGCTTCTCGAACTCCTCGGACACCCGCTGGAGGCGGGCGCGGATCGCGGCGGTCAGCGCGGTGCGGTGCGCCTCGGCCGCGCCCGCGGCGTCCGCCGCGCCCTTCTGCGCCTTCTCCAGGTCGGCGCGGCGCGCCGAGAGCTGCACCTCGATCTGCCGCCGCTGGTGCCGCTCGTAGTCCTCCTGCTGCCGCAGGTACGCCTGCAGCGCCTTCACGAGGCGGGGGAACGTCGACTGCTCGCGTTCGGTGCGGCGGCCCTCCCCGTCGGTGCGCTCGCGGAGCAGGAACCGGACCTCCTCCGGCATGTCCTCGTCGGACGTCCCGTCGGGGAACACGCGGCGCAGCGCCTCCGACAGGTGCTTCTCGGCCGTGTGCCACCACTCGGCGGGCGTCCAGGTCGACTCGTCGTCGGTCAGGCCGGAGAGCCATTCGGCGGCGCCGTCCCGGGACCCGCCCCACTCCTTCTCGAGGGCCTCGATCCCGAGGGCGGCGCGCCGGTCGGCCAGCTCGGACGAGCGCGCCCGCACCCGGTCGCGGTCCCGTTCATGGCCGTCGCGGCGCCCCCGGAGGCGGTCCGCTTCGAGGGCGCGCGTGTCGGCCTTCGCCTGCAGGCGCCGGAGGGTCTGCTCGGCCGCGCCCAGGCGCGGCCCGAGGCGCGCCTCGCCCGCCGCGAGCTCCTCCAGTTCCGCGCGCAGCCCGGCCATGCGGGACCGGACGTCGTCCAGTTCGGCCGCTGCGCGCGCGCCCGCGAGGCGGCGTCCGGCCAGCGCGACCTCGGCGGCCACGTCGGACGTCGCCTGCCGTGCGGCTTCGAGCGCCTCCTGCGCCGCTTCGAGTTCCGCGCGGGCCGCCTGCACGCGCGCGACGCGTCCGGTCACCGGCTCGGGGAACCCGCCGACGATGACGACACCGCCGGGGGCACCGGCTTCGAGGGCCGCGAAGAACCCGGCCAGGGGCAGCGCGCACCGGACCCCGTCCGGGTGCCCGCCCGTCCCGTCCGCCGCCGCGCCCGCCG
>NZ_JBHTJA010000098.1:0-26604 GCF_042675525.1 Actinomadura sediminis | reverse complement strand
CACCAGCACGGCCTGCGGCTCGGGGCGAGCAACACGCTGCGCGACAGGCGTAGCTGACTCGTCCGTGAACTGGACGGCGCCGAGCACCAGCGCGCCGACGACGACCGCGCCTGCCACGGCCATCAGGCCGCGTTTCGACATCGGCGGCCTCATGTGAAGAAGACCGTGACGATCGGCGCCGCTGCGGCGACGAGGCTGAGACCGCCGAGGACCCAGGGGACACCGGTCGCGCCGTCGGCGGCGAAGGACGACCGGTTCTTGCGGCCGATCGCCATCTGTCCACCGCAGATGAACAGCCCGGCCAGCCCGCAGATCATGACGCCCCACTTGCCCCAGGCCAAGAGCGTGTCGATCTTGGTGTCCAGGCCGGGCGGGGGAGACGGCGGAGGATCGGGGATCTCGAACTCCGCCGGTGGCGGATCGGTCGGCGTCGTCATCGCGTCCACCCCCGCCCGCCCGCAGTCGCCAGACGGCGCAACCCGTCCAGCGCCTGCTGCGCCTTACCCGGCAAAGCGACCTCGACCGGATTATCGACCAGCCGCAACGCCCGCACATGCGGAATCCGCACCACGCCGCCGACCTGCCACTCCAGCAGCGCGAACCGCGCCGTCGCGTCCCGCGGTTCCGGGCCGCCGTCGCTGACGATCGCCAGCGCCTCGACCCCCTCACCCCACCGCCGCAACACGCCGACCGCCGCCGTCGCGCACCTCGCCGCGGCAGCCGTGTTGCGGACGGCGAGCACCACCGGGCGTCCCTTCGCCTGCACCGGACACCGGTCCGCATCCGGCTCCGCCCGGACGACCCCCATGTCCCACGCCGCGGGCAGCAGCGCCGCCAGCGTCGAGGTTCCGGCGCCGCCGTGCGCTCCGGCGACCACCACATCCAAGACCCCCGCTGCCAGCGGACGGCTCGTCCCGCCACTCCGGAGACCCAAAGTCACGCACCCCCAATCCATTGCTTTGAGTTGATGGACGGTCACGTTACGTGGCAGAATCGTGGAGCGCAAGCGACACCAAAGAAGGTCTTCACTCGTCAAACGTGCTTCCGCAGCATCGACCCACCACACTGAGAGGCGACCGTGACCCCGACCCAGGAGCCTGCGCGATGACCGAGAAGCCCGGCCGCGATCCCGACGTGCTCACCACCGCCGAACTCGCCGCCAAACTCGGCCTGTCGCCCCAGACCGTCCGCCGGATGGCCCACGCCGGGCAGATCCCCGCGCTCAAGACCGGCAAGGACTTCCGCTACTCCTGGGAAGCGGTCCGCGAGGTGCTGCGGCAGCCCCACCACCAACCCGGGGACACCGCCAATGACAACGACAAGGGCGCCGGACACCGCGCCCGGCAACGCGCCCGCACCGGCGCCGAATCAGCCGACTGACCCGCCCAACTCTCACCCGGCGGCCGCATGAAGGCCGTCGCCGCCTGCCTCACCGCGATCGTCCTGCCACTCGGCCTCGTCCTGCTCCTCACCGGACAGCACGCCAACGGCAGCTCGTCCCTGGCCGGCGCGCCCACGGCCCTGGCCCGCAGCGACATCCCACCGGCCTACCTGCGGTGGTACATGGACGCCGCCCAGACCTGCCCCGGCCTGGGCTGGAACGTGCTGGCCGCCATCGGAAAAGTCGAAACCGACCACGGCCGCTCCACCCTCCCCGGCGTCCACACCGGCGAGAACCACGCCGGAGCCGGCGGACCCATGCAATTCCTCGCCGCCACCTGGGCCGCCTACGGCACCGACGGCGACCACGACGGCACCAAAGACCGCTACAACCCCGCCGACGCCATCCACGGCGCCGCCAACTACCTCTGCCACAACCACGCCGGCAAAGGCGGACGCCACCTGCGCCGCGCGATCTGGCACTACAACCACGCCGACTGGTACGTCCGCAAAGTCCTCGACCAAGCCGACCGCTACGCCGCTGCACCCACCGGCACCGGACACGGCCACATCGCCGTCCGCGCCGCCCTCCGATGGCTCGGCACCCCCTACTCCTGGGGTGGCGGCGGCCCCAACGGCCCCACCTACGGCACCGCCCACGGCTCCGCCATCAAAGGCTTCGACTGCTCCGGCCTCGCCCAACACGCCTGGGCCCAAGCCGGTATCCGCCTACCCCGCGTCGCCGCCGCCCAATACCACGCCGGAACCCACGTCCCCCGCCACGCCCTGCAACCCGGCGACCTCGTCTTCTTCGCCACCAACCCGGCCAACCCCGCCACCATCCACCACGTCGGCGTCCACCTCGGAGGCGGCCGCATGGTCCACGCGCCCCAGACCGGCGACGTCGTCCGCATCGCCACCTGGACCGGCAACGCCACCCGGGAACGCCAGTACATCGGCGCCACCCGCCCCGGACCCCGCCCCCGCTCCCACTAACCGGAGGCCCCCGCATGCCCTGCAACAACCACCCCCGCCGCAAGACCCCGCCACCCTGCGGCCCGATCCGCGCGTTCAGCTACGGCGGCGGCTGGCAATCCACCGCCGCCCTCGTCCTGGCCGCCCAAGGCACCATCGACTTCCCCACGTTCCTGTTCGCCAACGTCGGCGACGACTCCGAACACCCCGCCACCCTCGCCTACGTCCGCGACCACGCCACCCCCTACGCCCGCGCCCACGGCATCGACCTGCACACCCTCACCCGCACCCGCCGCGACGGCACCACCGAAACCCTCTACGGCCGCCTCATGCGCGAAGGCTCACGCTCCATCCCCATCCCCGTCCGCATGTCCAACGGCGCACCCGGCACCCGTTCCTGCACCGCCGACTTCAAAATCCGCGTCATCGGCCGCTGGCTCAAAGCCCACGGCGCCTCCCGCACCAACCCCGCCACCATCGGCATCGGCATCAGCATCGACGAAATCCACCGGGCCAACGCCCGCCGCCACGAACCCCACGAACGCATCGTCTACCCCCTCCTCGACCTCGGGATCCGCCGCACCGACTGCCCCCGCATCATCCGCTCCGCCGGCCTACCCGTCCCGCCCAAATCCGCCTGCTGGTTCTGCCCCTTCCACCGCCTCACCACCTGGCAAGACATGCGCCGCGACGAACCCGAACTGTTCACCAAGGCCTGCCACCTCGAAACCACCATCAACAACCGCCGCGCCACCCTCGGGAAAGACCCCGTCTACCTCACCCGCCACAACGCACCCCTCAACGACGTCATCCCCGAAATCGACATCCTCCCCTTCGACCACGGCGACGGCACATGCGACTCCGGCTGGTGCTTCACCTGAGCACCAGGCACCGACCTAACCAGCGACGATCCCAACTCATGGAGGCCAGCCATGGAGCCCCTCAGGTACAGCGACCTCGCCGAACTGCCCGCCGTCGTCGACATCGTCACCGCGGCCCGAGCCCTCGGCCTCTCCCGCACCTACGCCTACCAACTCGCGAAGAACAACCAATTCCCCTGCAAAGTCATTCGTATCGGCAACTGCTACAGAGTCCCCACAGCCGCCCTGCTGGACCTTCTCGAGCGCTGATTCCGCGTTCCCGGGTGGCCGTTGCCCGCTCGAAGCCGTACAAGGCGAGATTCTGGAGCCTCGGGCAGTCGCCATTGAGCAGGTCGTGGCTTGGCGGCAAGGCGGGTCATCGTGAGTGCTCTTGCTGGAGCAGCGTTTGGGTTGCCGACGAACGGTCCGGCGATACGTGCCGATAAGGGACTAGTGATGCCTCGCTGGGGTCATCTGGAGGTCGGCCGGCGTTGCCGATCGCCGACCCCTGAGCATGGCGGCGATGAGCGCGGCGCCCGTGGTCAGCAGGATTGCGGCGACGGTGAGCGCGAGCGAGAAGCCTTGGGACGCCGGATCGGACGATGCGGAGTCATGGCGGACGGCTACGGTCACGAGTGCCGCCAGGCCCACAGCCCCACCGAGTTGCTGAACGGAACTGAAGACGGCCGAACCGAGCCCGGCGTCGTCTTCCGTGGTACCGGCGACGGCGGCGACCGCCAGGGCGGGCAGGCTCAGCCCACATCCGACGCTCGTAACGATCATGCCCGGCAGCACACCGCCGACGTAGCCGTCGCCCGGTGCGATCCGCGACAGCAGGAGCAGTCCCACCGCGCTGGTCAGAAAGGAGAGAACCAGGGTCGGTCGCACCCCGAACCGGGGCACTGCCCGGGAGGACAGCCACATTGCCGCGAGGAGACCGGCACCGTACGGGAGATAGGCGAGCCCTGCCTCGAGTGGTCCATAACCGATGACGGTTTGCAGTTGGAGCATCAGAAGGAAGGCCATCGCGTAGAACGCGGCGGAGAACAGGAGGGTCGCTGCATTGGCGACGGTACGGGTCCGTGCGGCCAGGAACGGTAGCGGCACCAGCGGCTGGGACGTACGTGCCTCCACGGTAATGAAGGCAGTGGCCAGTACTACGGCCAGCAGCATGGACAAGAGGAACGCCGGATCGTTCGGACCGGCCTCGCCGACTTGAAGCAGCCCGAAGACCAAAGCCAGGGTGGCCGCCGTACCCAGCACCGAACCCGGGACGTCCAAGAACGTTCGACGAGCGGACCGGCTCTCGCCGACCAGGCGCGGAATCAGCCCGAGGGCCATAACCGCCACCGGCAGGTTGATCAGAAAGATCCAGCGCCAAGATGCGAGGTCGGTCAGCACTCCAGAGATCACCAGTCCCGAGGTGCCGCCCAGGGCCGCGATGCCGCCCCAGACGCTTAGCGCCCTGGCACGCTCCCGTTCGCGAGGAAACAGCAACGTGATCATTGAGAGTGCGGCGGGGCTTGCCATGGCAGCGCCCATACCCTGCAGGAATCGTCCGCTCAACAGCTGCCATGGTTCCTGGGCGGCGCCGCAGGCGAGGCTGGCCGCACCGAACAGCGCCACGCCGCTGAGGAAGACACGGCGACGACCCACGAGGTCGGCCGCACGACCGGACAGCAACAGGAAACCGCCGAATGCAAGGAAGTACGTGTTGACGACCCAAGCCAGGCCGGTGGTGCCGAACCCCAGGTCGTCCTTGATGCTGGGAAGCGCGACGCTCACCACGGTGTCGTCCAGGACGAGCATGTACTGGACGAAGCACAGCACGACCAGAGTTCGACGGCGGCGGCCGAGACTTCGGGAAAGCTGATCTTTCGCCATGCGACGGACGCTACGCAGCTGCGCCACTGGCCACTATCCGCGATGAGGCCGCATCATGTCGCATTGAGGACATAGTCTGGAGTACATGCTCGACGCAGGGGACGGAAGCGTTCCACCAGGGGTCGGCGCGATCGTCGTCGGGCACTTCCCCTTGGCATCCGGGGAGTGGATCTCCCCGCACAGCCACACCCACCACCAGCTCGCCTGGACGCGGCGCGGCGTGCTCGGCGTCGCCGTCGGCGACGCACACTGGGTGCTGCCGCCCACCCGGGCCCTGTGGCTGCCCGCCGGAGTCGTCCACAAGACCGGTGCGACTCGCGACGCGATACTGCACGGCCTCTACTTCGACCCCGCTCGATGCCATCTGAGTTGGACGGAGCCCACACCGGTCGGCGTCGACGGGCTGCTGGCCCACCTCATCGTTCACCTCGGTCGGCCGAACCTCGCCGAGGATGCACGATTGCGGGCCGAGGCGGTCGTGCTGGACCTGCTGAACCCGCTGCCCGCGACTCCCATCGACGTACCGATCCCAGCGGACGAACGTGTGCGCGCCGTGGCCGACGCGTTGCTCGCCGACCCGGCGGACGGGCGGAGCCTAGACGCGCACGCACGGGCGGTCGGCGTCAGCCGGCGCACGCTGACGAGGCTGTTCGTGCAGGACACAGGCATGAGTTTCGATCGGTGGCGTACCCACGTGCGTCTGCGGGCCGCACTGCCGATCCTGGCCGAAGGCCGTCCTGTGTCCCACGCCGCGCACGTCGTCGGATACGCGACTCCGAGCGCCTTCCTCGCGGCATTCCGGCGCACCGTAGGGACGACCCCGAAGCGCTACCTCAACGCAGAAGCCGGCCGCGACCAGGAACCGGCCGGTCGGAAACCCGGCTCCGCTGTCTTGAGGGGATTGCCTCGCTGACCCAGCGTCAGCTGGCCGCGTTGCCGGTCGATACCCGGCCACCGCCCTTTATGACCGCCTACGACCAGATGCTACGCCGCAGACGACCACCAGCCGCCGGCCAGGGAGATGCGTCATGGCCCTCGACCACCAGCGCGGGCTGACCGAACGGCCGCCGACGCCGCCGATGCCACCGACCGCCAGCAACTCACCTACCGAGGGTCCCTGGCCGAACGCTGAAGGCCGAGTGCGGGGAACGGCAACGCCGTCGCTCCAAACGCCGGATCAAGGTCGCCGGGTTCCCTCGCCAGAAATGGTTGAACGACTTCGACTTCGAGGCGATCCCGACATCCTGCCGGCCGCCGTCCGCACCTGGCCAAATGCGAGTGGGTCAGGCGCGGGCACCCGCTCTGCCTCATCGGCGACTCGGGCACCGGCAGATCGCACCTGCTCATCGCACTGGGCACCGAGGCAGCCATGGCTGGTCTCCCGGGCAGACACGTGCCGGCCGCCAAGCTGGTCAACGAACTGGTCGAGGTCGCCGACGAACTCCAACTCAACAAGACAAGAACGCCGCCACCAGCAGCCGAAAGACCTGCGGCCCGGGAACGGCGAACACTCGGACCACCGCGCCCACCACCATCCCAGGCAGCGTGCCGACCACCGACCGCCGCGCCAGTGGCCCGGTCAGATGCCCCGACCGGCGATACCGCACCAGCGCCCCAGGCCCGGCCACCACGTTATAGAGCAGGTTGGTCGTCGCCACTGCGGGACTGGGCACTGCCAGCACACTGAGCTGCACCGGCGGCAAGAACACCGCTCCAGATACCCCCACCCGGCGTGGTCACCACCGCGATCAGCAACCCTGCCGCCAGCCTCGGCACACCAACACAAAATCGGTCCAGAACATCGGAACCGTTCGACCCCCGGGCCCGGGACCGCTCTGGCACCCACCAGCGGCTCAGGCGCTCAGCCCGACAGGGGGCCAAATCCCGTTCACCTGACCCCGCCCAAGGTCGCTAAGTGGCGCCGACGCAGTTTCGCATCTGGAGCGGTTCGTGCTACCGAATCACCGTGACCAAGTGTGCAGCAGATGCCGCCTGGAGGTTGGTCGGGGTGTCCTCCGGTATCTCGGATGCGTCGGCGTTCAAGCGCACGGTGTCGAGTCCTCGCAAAAGTTAGTGTTCATTAACTGGACTTGATCACTGTGTGGGTGAAGACTCAGAGCATGGGCCAGGCATCACACAACGCTGCTCAGAGCGCTGTCGGGTACCAACATCAGACCTGGTGGGCCCTGCTGGAGCTGTTGCGTTCGGGCAGAGCTCGCCCCGGCCAGGCCATCACGCTGGAGCTCCATGACGACGTCGCATGGGAGCGAGATGGAAGCCCGTCCCAACTGCTTCAACTCAAGCACCATCAGGGTACTGCCCGGTCGCTGACCGACGCGGCGACCGACGTTTGGCGGACCCTAAAGGTCTGGATGGATACCGGCGCACCGGGGAACTCTGCGGGGCCGGAATTCCTGCTTGTGACGACCCAGATCGCAGCGGACTCCACTGCGATGGCGGCGCTGCGCCCTCAGACACGTGATGAATTCGCTGCACTGCGCGGGCTGGAGTCCGTTGCAGAAAACTCGAATTCTGAACAAACTCGAGTTGCGCGTCAGCAGTTCCTTGCTCTGGATCCTGTTGCGCGTCGCGTGTTCGTATCGCGGATACAGGTTCTAGATGGATCTGAGCATATAGAGGATGTGCCTGGTCAGGTCCGTGTCGAGTTGCAGTGGGCGCTGCCCACCGGTCATGAGGACTTGTTCCTGGCGAAAGTGTGGCGTTGGTGGGACGAGCAGGCGCTTGCGATGCTGCAGGGTCGCCTCCGCAGCGTGGACGTGGGGGCAGCCCAGGCATCGATCAACGAAATACGCGATCAGTTCACCAACGATACGTTGCCCACCCTGGTCGAACTGGCCGACGTGGACGGGGAGAGCGTCGCGTTGCAGTATCGGACCCATCCTTTTGTGCAGCAGATGGAGTGGGTGGCGTACCCTCCTCGCAACCTGCAAAAGGCAATCGTGGATTACTATCGCGCCTACACCCACACTGTGCGGTGGGTGGAGGAAGAATTGGTCGGGCCAGCCGAACTGGAGCGCTTCGAAGCCGAGTTGATCGACGAGTGGGAGCGAGAGTTCGAGTGGATGCTCGACGAGCTCGACGTGGACGCCGACGAGTCCGCCAAGCAGGAGGCGGGTAAGCGACTCCTGCGGCAGTTGCTGGCTCAGACCGGGATAACCGTCCGGTCCCGATACCACGAGCCGTTTTTCGCGCGCGGTCAACGTCATATGTTGGCTGATGCGGGGACGATCGGCTGGCACGCCGATTTCGAAACCCGGATTCAAGCACTTCTCAAGGTGGCCGGTTGAACGCCGCAGGCGGCGAGAACGAGGGGGACGGCCCCGGCCGTGGCATGCGTCCGACGTGGGGGCGGCAACCGCTGATCGCCGCAGCGATGCTCAATCCCGCGCTCATCTCCGCGGTTCTGGCCACGGCTGCGGACGGCCACCAGAAGGAAGCCGAGCAGGGTATGCCGTGGTCGTTGTCGTTCATCGTCGCCCCCTTGGTGTTGCACCGAGGAACCCGGCAAGCGCTGCCCGGCACGAAGAGCACTCACCTGACCACCTGGCTCACGCGGAACGCGGCGTTGCGAGTCGGCTTCCCGCACCGGGCACGTGCGCTGGTCGATCCGGTCCGGCAAGGCTTGCAGTTCGGCCTCACCCATGGGGTCGTGATGCTGGAGGCAGACCGGTTGAACGGGCGAGTGCGCCGACCCCGCGGGTTCCGACCTCCTGACGAACTCGACGAGATTCTTCGCAAAGCGTCTTTTGTCGGGAGATGGCTCGCACGGACTGGGAGCACGGCCACTGTCTTTGCCGTGTTCGGCGTGGCACCCTGAGCACCGTGCAGTTGCTCGCCATCATCCTCTACAGCATCCGCGGTGAGCGCCGGGTCCTCGATTTCACCCCCGGCGCCCTCAACGTGGTGACCGGCGAGTCCAAGACCGGCAAGAGCGCGCTCTTGGACATCGTTGAGTACTGCCTGGGACGCGACACCATGCAGATGCCGGTCGGTCCCATAACCAGCACAGTCTCCTGGTACGGGGCCCTCTTCGCCCTGGACGGTGGTGGACGCGCGTTCATCGGCCGGCCCGCTCCGCAAGAGCGGAAAGCCTCGACGCAGAGGGCCATGCTGCGGTTCGGTGCCGACTTGGAACCGTTGGAGTACCGGGAGCTGGAGGTGAACGCCGACTCGGGCGCCGTTCGGGAACAGTTGAGTCGGCGTATCAATATTGAGGAGAATCGTCACGAGCCTCCTGTCACCTCGGCCCGATCGGCCGTCGAAGCGCATATCGGGCACGCCGCTCTGCTATGCCTTCAGCGCCAGAGCGAGATCGCCAACCGTGATTTGTTGTTCCATCGCCAGGGCGAACAGGGCATGGCCCAGACCATCAAGGACACGATCCCCTACTTCCTCGGCGCGGTGGCCAGGGACCAAGCCCTTAAGCGCGCGCAACTGGCAGCTGCCCGCCGTGAACTGCGCGCCGCTGAGAACGCGTTGCGCACTGCGGAACAGACCGGCCAATCCACCGATGCGATGCTGGCAGCACTGTGGAATGAGGCCTACACCCTTGGTCTGGTCGAGCATGAGCAGCCTTCTGACCGGGACGCGTTGATCGACGCCCTTCGAGTGGCGGCCATCGCACCGCCGGCGGCGGCACCGGCGCCCGATAGAGAGAGCGCTGTGCGAACGGTGAGGCTGAGGCGCGAACAGGACGCTCTGCGATACAGGCTTCGCGCCTTGGAGGCCGAACGCGAACTTCTGCTCCAGCAGGATGGTGCAGCAAGTGACTTCGCCGGTGCTGTCCGGACTCAGTCCGCCAGGCTCACCAGCCTGGATCTGCTGGGCCTGTCAACTAATGGCGGGAACGGCGCGGAAGCCACTCAGGAAGAGCCGATGACATGCGTGATGTGCGGATCTCCGCTCGCCGACCCGCCTCCCAGCGTGACGCTGTTGCGTCAGTCCCTGGATCACCTGAACGAGCAGCTCAGAGGTATCGACGCAACCGGTCCGGCTCGACGCCGTGCACTGGAGGCGCTGGACCAGGAGGTGGCGCGGGTCCGCGAACAGGTAAGCGCGGCTGACGCGGCCCTCCAGGCGTTGACCTCCAGCCAGACGGCCCACCAACTTCGGCCGGAGACCGCAAGAGCCGACTTCGCGCGCGGTCGTATCCATGCGACCCTTGCCGCCTTGCCCGCAAGTTCAGGTGAAGAAATCCGTCGGCTCCGTGCACTGCACGAACGCACAGCCGCGAGGGTGGCCGCGCTCGAAGCCGAGCTGGATCCTGCGGAGGAACGAGAGCAACTCACCTCACGCCTGGTCTCGATCAGTCATGACATGACCACCTGGTCGAAGCGGTTGGAGCTCGAACACGGCGACGGCAGCGTCCGTTTGGACCTCAACCGCCTCACCGTTGTCACGGACACCGAACAGGGCCCGGTGCCGTTGTTCCGTATCGGCAGCGGCGAGAACTGGATCGGCTACCACATTGTCACTCACCTGGCGCTGCACCGGTACTTCGTCCGGCAGAATCGTCCGGTCCCTCGCATACTGATGCTCGACCAGCCAACACAGGTCTGGTATCGATCAGAGATCGACCAGCGACGGGGTACGCCGGCCGGCGACCGAGACCAGGAAGCCGTCAATCGCCTTTTTCGCCTGATTTACGAGATCGTTCAAGAACTTGCCCCCGAGTTGCAAGTTATTGTCTGCGATCACGCAAATCTGGCAGTAGATTGGTTTCAGGACTCCGTTCAACATAATTGGCGTGGAGGGGAGCGCCTAATTCCGCTGCATTGGATTGACGACGACGAATCCTGAGCTCAATCGGCGGGGTCTGCCGACGGAGGGCGCAGAGGAGGTCGAGACAAATGGCATGGTCGACCGATGTGCGGCGATAGCGATGGGCGCCGCTGCTGGGTTCGCTCAGTGTTGCCAAAGTCCTGATCGATGCTTGTGGGGCGTCGGCTAGCGTTACTCCTCGGATGAGCGAAACCGCCTCGGCTGCAGGTTGCGGACATGCCGGGGCCGGAGCACCTGATGGGGGCGCTCCGGCCTGGTGATGGGTGTGGTCAGGCCGCCGCCGCGGCGGACAGTGGTTGGCGTGCGGCGATGGCACGGCGCAGCCTGATGAGCTCCTTGGGCCAATTGACCGCGACGGCGCCAACGAGCCGGCCGCCTCGTCCGAAACCGATGGAGAACTTCTCTTCCTCTAGAGATCCCGAGATCGCCACGATCTCGTCGGCGGTCCTGGGAAGGCCGGCCCACTGGACGCGGGTGCCGTGCACGCGGGTGCCGAGGGAGTGCACCTCGGTGAAGGGCTCGGCGTCCTGCGGGCCGCGAAGGAGGTTGCGGGCGGCGGCGGCGCCCTGCTCGTTGGCGTTGGCCCAGTGCTCGATGCGCACGTACTCGTCGTCGAAGACGCCGTGCGGCCAGCGAGCGACGTCTCCCGCCGCCACGATGTTCGCGTGGCCTCGGGCGAAGAGCGCGGAGTCGGTGAGGACGCCGTCGTCGAGCTGTAGGCCGCTGCCGTCCAGCCATT
Organism: Actinomadura sediminis; assembly: GCF_042675525.1. NCBI lineage: Bacteria > Bacillati > Actinomycetota > Actinomycetes > Streptosporangiales > Thermomonosporaceae > Actinomadura > Actinomadura sediminis. The sequence goes on along the minus strand of NZ_JBHTJA010000098.1, from coordinate 14,964 downwards.
CGGTGTTGGGCAGGACGCCCAGGCCGGCGATGACCAGGTCGGCCAGGATGGATCGTCCGTCGCTCAGGCGGACGGCGCTCACGTGGCCGTCCCCCTCGAGCGACGCCACGCGTACTCCGGAGACGAGTTCGACCCCGTGCCGCGCGTGGTGTTCGGCGAGCCAACCGCCCACGGTTTCGCCGAGCGGTCCGGCCATTGGCGCCTGAGCCGCGTCGATCAGGACGACTTCGATGCCCAACGAGCGGAGCGTCGAACTGACCTCGCCGCCGATGATGCCGCCGCCGATGACGGCGACGCGCCGCGGGCCGTCCCGCAGCGCCTTACGCAGGTTCATCGCGTCGTCGAAGGTGCGCAGTAGGTGGACTCCGTCGAGGGACATGGCGTCGTCGTCGAGCCGGCGCGGGCGGGCCCCGGTCGTGATCACCAAGCCGTCGTAGGGAAGCCGCGTGCCGTCATCGAGCGTGACGGCTCGACCCGAGACGTCGAGCCCCACGGCGGTCCGGCCGATCAGCCACCGCGCGTCCAGCTCGTCATTGCCGGGAAGCGCGACGTCGTCGTCGCCGGTCAGCGTGCTTTTGGACAGCGGCGGACGGTTGTAGGGGAGAAGGGGCTCGGCGCCGACCAGGGTGAGCTCCCCGGTGTGCCCTTCGTCCCGCAGCGTCTGCGCGGCGCGTAGGCCGGCCAGCGATGCGCCGACCACCACGAGCCGATCGAACGTCCTCATGTCTTACCTCCGTGCACGTTTCGGATGGACGGTCGCATACCTTACCCCTGTGGGGTATAAGGTCAAGAGCGCTCTCAGCGAGGTACGGGTAGGGGGTAGGGGTTGCATTCGCTCGGCGTGCATGGCAACATGAACGCCGAGCGGATACCCCCCAGGGGTACAAGGAGGAGAATATGAGCACCGCCACTTACACCGTCGCCGGCATGACCTGCGGTGGCTGCGCTGGCACCGTCAAGCAGGAGGTGGGCCGCGTCGCCGGCGTGACCGCCGTGGACGTGGAACTGGTCGGCGGCAAGGTGACCGTGACCAGCGACGCCCCCATCGACGAGGCCCAGATCCGGGCCGCCGTCGAGGAGGCCGGATACGAGCTGAAGGCATGAGATGAACACAGCGAGCAAGCTGGGCGCGTACGCGCTGGGCCTTGCCGCCGTGTTCGGTGGCGCGGTGGGCGTCGGCGACATCGCCGGCCCCGCCGCCGCCACCGTCCAGGCGGACGAGGCGCACGGGGGCGGCCATGAAAGCGGGCACGGCACGACCGTTGCCAAGGAGCCGGTCGTCCCCGGCGGGCTCCAGGTCTCCCAAGGCGGGTACACGCTGGTGCCGGAGACGACCGTGGTCGAGCCCGGTGAGGAGACCGATTTCCGCTTCACCGTGACCGGTCCGGACGGCAAGCCCGTGACGCGGTACCGGCCGCTGCACGGCAAGGAACTGCACCTGATCGTGGCGCGGCGGGACCTGTCGGGCTTCCAGCATCTGCACCCGACGCAGGCCGGCGGGGGCGTCTGGACGATCCCGCTGACGCTGCCGGACGCGGGGACGTACCGGTTCTTCACCGATGTCCAGCCGGAAGGCGCCGAGGAACAACTGACCCTGGGCACCGACGTCACCGCTCCCGGCGACTACCGGCCCCAGGATCTGCCAAAGGCGGAGCAGGTCGCGACGGTCGGCGGCTACGAAGTCGCGCTGAGCGGCACCCTGACCCCCGGCGCGACCAGCAAGCTGGTCCTCACGGTACGGAAGGACGGGAAGCCGGTCACCGATCTGGAGCCGTACCTCGAGGCGTACGGCCACCTTGTCGCCCTGCGCGACCGGGACCTGGCCTACCTGCACGTCCACCCGGACGGGGAACCGGGCGACGGAAAGACGCGTCCCGGCCCAACGATCACCTTCTACGCCGAAGTGCCCAGCTCCGGCGCGTACCGGCTCTACCTGGACTTCCAGCACGAGGGCAAGGTGCGTACCGCGGAGTTCACCGCACTCGCCGGTGAAGCCGACCGACCCGCCGAGGCCGATGACGGCCACGGCGACCACGAGCACGACTGACATCCCGCACGACGATCCACGAAGGAGGAGCGATGACTTCCGGCAACGTGCCCGAACGGGTCGAGCTGGCGATCGGCGGGATGACGTGCGCCTCGTGCGCCGCTCGTATCGAGAAGCGGCTCAACAAGATGGAGGGCGTCACCGCGACGGTGAACTACGCCACCGAGAAGGCGCGGGTGGAATACCCCGAGGGCGTCAGCGTCGACGACCTGATCACCCAGGTGGAGAAGGCCGGTTACACGGCGGAGCCGCCCCGGCCGGCCGAGGCCGAGACCGGGAAGGCGTCCGAAGGGACCGGGCAGACCGAGGACGACGGGCTGCGGCCGCTGCGCCAGAGACTGGTCACCTCGGTCGTGCTGGCCGTGCCGGTGATCGCGATGGCGATGGTGCCGGCGCTGCAGTTCGAGTACTGGCAGTGGCTGTCGCTGACGCTGGCCGCGCCGGTGGTCGTGTACGCGGGGTGGCCGTTCCACAAGGCCGCGTGGACGAACCTGCGGCACGGCGCGGCGACGATGGACACGCTCGTCTCGGTCGGGACGCTCGCCGCGTTCGGCTGGTCGCTGTGGGCGCTGTTCTTCGGGACGGCGGGCGAGCCGGGGATGAAGCACGGGTTCGAGTTCTCGATGACCCGGTCGGACGGCTCGATGAACATCTACCTCGAGGCGGCCGCGGGCGTCATCGCGTTCATCCTCGCGGGCCGGTACTTCGAGGCCCGCTCCAAGCGACGTGCCGGTGCCGCACTGACCGCCCTGCTGGAGCTGGGGGCGAAGGAGGTGTCGGTCGTCCGGGACGGGCGTGAGGAACGCATCGCCGTCGACCGGCTCACGGTGGGCGACGTGTTCGTCGTCCGCCCCGGCGAGAAGATCGCCACCGACGGCGTCATCGAGGAGGGTTCCTCGGCGGTGGACGCGTCCCTGCTCACCGGCGAGTCGGTGCCGGTCGAGGTCGCCCCCGGCGACGCGGTCACCGGCGCCACCGTCAACGCCGGCGGCCGTCTCCTGGTCCGCGCCACGCGGGTCGGTTCCGACACCAAGCTGGCCCAGATGGCCCGCCTCGTCGAGGAGGCCCAGACCGGCAAGGCGCAGGTCCAGCGGCTCGCCGACCGGATCTCCGGCATCTTCGTCCCGATCGTGATCGCGATCGCCATCGCCACCCTCGGCTTCTGGATCGGATCCGGCGTCGGCCTGGCCGCCGCGTTCACCGCCGCGGTCGCCGTGCTGATCATCGCCTGCCCGTGCGCGCTGGGCCTGGCCACCCCGACCGCCCTCATGGTCGGGACGGGACGCGGCGCCCAGCTCGGCATCCTGATCAAGGGCCCGGAGGTCCTGGAGTCCACCCGCCGGATCGACACCGTCGTCCTGGACAAGACCGGCACCGTCACCACCGGAAAGATGGCCCTGGTCGACGTGGTCACCGCCGACGGCGCCGACGCCGAGCAGGTGCTCCGGCTCGCGGGCGCTCTGGAGAACGCCTCCGAGCACCCGATCGCCCAGGCCATCGCCGCCGGCGCCGCCGAGCGCGTTGGCGAACTCGGCAACGTCGAGGACTTCGCGAACATCGAGGGCCTGGGCGTCCAGGGCCTGGTCGACGGACACGGCGTCCTGGTCGGCCGCCCCCGGCTCCTGGCCGAGTGGTCCCAGCGGCTCACGCCCGACCTCGAGAGGGCGATGACCGACGCCCAGGCGCGCGGCCACACCGCGGTCGCGGTCGGCATCGACGGCAGCGCGCAGGCGGTGATCACGGTCGCCGACCAGATCAAGCCGACCTCCGGCGAGGCGATCGAACGGCTGCGCGCGCTGGGACTGCGGCCCGTCCTGCTCACCGGCGACAACGAGGCCGTCGCCCGCACCGTCGCGGACACGGTCGGGATCGACGAGGTCATCGCCGAGGTCCTGCCCGCCGACAAGGTCGACGTGGTCAGGAAGCTGCAGGACGAGGGCCGGACGGTCGCGATGGTCGGCGACGGCGTCAACGACGCCGCGGCGCTCGCGCAGGCCGACCTGGGCCTGGCGATGGGCACCGGCACCGACGCCGCGATCGAGGCGTCCGACCTGACGCTGGTCAGCGGCGACCTGCGGGCCGCTGCCGACGCGATCCGGCTGTCCCGCCGTACGCTCCGCACGATCAAGGGCAACCTGTTCTGGGCGTTCGCCTACAACGTCGCCGCCCTCCCGCTGGCGGCCGCCGGGCTGCTGAACCCGATGATCGCCGGCGGAGCGATGGCTTTCTCGTCCGTCTTCGTGGTCAGCAACAGCCTCCGTCTCCGGGGCTTCAAGCCCCTGAAGGGCGAGGGCGCCGAGGTCGCCGGGACGGCGGGCTCCCAGGCTTCTCGGGAGGTGCAGGCTGCCACGTCCTGACCTGGCGGTTAGAGGAGCCGTCACGGACGGCGAACGGGCCCGGCGTCGCATCGCGACACCGGGCCCGTCACGTGTGCTCCACGCCGAGCCGGGAGGCAATGGTGTTGAGACAGTCACTTACTGTTTTCTTTATGCTGTCCCGAGGGAGAGCCGGCAGCCCGAACGGATGGTAGATGCCGTCCCGATCGGGCTGCGTCCAGCGGTGAAGGGCAGGTGGGAAGGCTGACACGGCCATCGGAAGCGCTTCGGCACGCGAGCGGCGCCAAGCCGTGGTTCGTGCTGCTGCTGCTTTCGTGCGTGCTCGCCATGCACGGCGTTCAAGCCTCTCCGAGCCCGGTCGAGACGCACGGCATCCCGCTGACCGTGACGGACGTCGACCGGCACCACCATGAAGCGAAGGGTTCCGCAGGCCATCACTCGCCGGCCGGAAACCAACACAACGACGACCATTCGGACCATCCCGGCGGGCAGATGTGCCTGGCGATGCTGACGATGCTCGTCCTGGTGTGGGCGCTGGTCGTCTTGAGCCGGCACACGCGCGGGGTCCTGGCCGTGCGGCCGCTGATCAGACCGTCGATCGTGCCGGTCGGACGGCCGCCGCCGGGGCCGTCCCTGTACAGATTGAGCGTGTTGAGGCTGTAGGAGACCCAAGGCGCGGACGACGTGCCCCAGGTCGAATACAGACTCGATACGAAAGGTCCACCGAACCATGAAGCGCGTACTCGCACTCGTCGCCGTACCGGCCTTGGCGGTGTCTCTGGCCGCCTGCGGTGGAGGCGACGACGACTCCGGCGGCTCGATGCCGGGACACTCGATGTCCACCAGCGCGTCGCCGTCCGCCGGAGACGCCCAGACGGCGCAGCACAACCAGCAGGACGTCATGTTCGCCCAGATGATGATCCCGCACCACCAGCAGGCGGTCGAGATGGCCGACCTCGCCGCGACCCGTGCCTCGTCCCCCGACGTCAAGACGCTGGCCGCAGAGATCAAGAAGGCCCAGGGCCCGGAGATCGAACAGCTGACCGGCTGGCTGAAGGCGTGGGGCGTCTCGGCGGCTCCCTCCCCCGGCATGGACCACGGAGGACACGGGGGGATGGACGGCATGATGAGCGAGCAGGACATGCAGGAGCTCGAGCAGGCGAAGGGCGAAGCCTTCGATCGGGCGTTCCTCACGATGATGATCGAGCATCACGAGGGCGCCGTCGCCATGGCCAAGACCGAGCAGTCCTCCGGGCAGTTCCCTCCGGCCAAGAAGATGGCCGACAGCATCGTCACGTCGCAGTCGGCTGAGATCGCCAAGATGCGAGAGCTGCTGAACTAGTCCGTCCCGGACGACCTGAACGGGCGGGGCCTACGGGCTCCGCCCGTTCCGTTAGGGCGTGTTCGTAGTTCGGATCAGTGGTGGCCGGTCACAATCGAGTGACGTGCCCTCGCCGGAGCGGGAACGAGCGGTATCACCAGTGCATGACGCGCGGTGACGTGACCGATACCGAGTGGGAACTGATCGAGCCGCACCTTCCCCTGGGGGCGGCCGGGCCGATCCCTGACCTGCGCAATCAGTTCAATGCGGTGATGTGGAGGTTCCGGACCGGCAGCCCCTGGCGGGACGTTCCCGCCGAGTACGGCAATTGGTCGACGATCTATGACCGGTTCCGTGCCTGGGCGCGCCAGGGAACCTTCGAGGACCTGATGAACGCGCTGATCGGCGAGGCGGCGGCCCGCGGCGGCGTCGATCTGGATCTGGTCAGTGTGGACTCCACCGTCTCGCGCGCGCATCATCACGCGGCCGGGATGGTGGTCGCACCGCAACGGCTCGAGGAGCTGGAACGGGCGGTCGCCGAGGAAAAGGGGCTGCGCCAAAGGGGCGAACCGGACCGGCGGACCACGACGGGCACAGTCCCGAACCCCACGATCGGGAGCGGCGGCGCCGGACGCGGCGGCGCCGCAGGGCCCGGCTGAGGGCCGCCGGCCTGGGGCGTTCCCGAGGGGGCCTGACCAGCAAGATCCACCTGGCCGCCGATCGGCGTTGCCGTCCGCTGTCGCTGGTCCTGACGCCCGGGCAGGCCGCCGACAGCCCCTGGTTCGTTCCCGTCATGGACAAGATCAGGGTTCGTGTGCCGGTCGGCCGTCCCCGCACCCGGCCTCGCGCGGCCGTCGGCGACAAGGCCTACTCCTCGCGCGCCAACCGCGCCTACCTGCGCCGACGCCGTATCAAGGCGGTGATCCCGGAAAAGGTCGACCAGGCGGCCAACCGAAAGAAGAAGGGACGTTCGGGCGGCCGGCCGGTCGGCCACGATGCCGAGCTCTACAAGGGCCGCAACACCGTGGAGCGCTGCATCAACAAGCTCAAGGACTGGAGAGGGCTGGCCACCCGCTACGACAAGACGCCCGAGAGCTACCTTGCCGGTCTTCACCTGCGCGGATGCATCATCTGGCTCCGCAGCCTGCCAGCCCTTCCATGATCTGAACTACGAACAGGCCCTAGCGGCCCGCGGCCGAGCCGGGTGCGGCCACGATGATCCTCACGGCCTGGCCGAGCGCTTCGCGGCGATCGCGTTGCGCGACGGCGAGGACGAACATGGCGACGTGGTTGCGGGTGTGCGGCCAAGGCCAGGGTTGAGACAGGATGTGCGCCCGTTCCAGGTGGCGCCAGCGCGAGGCGCCGTCGGCGGCGAGCCGGGCGGCGTTCATCTCGTTGCGGTAGGCGGCTCGTACGGCCGGCTCGTACGGGTGCGGGCATGGGATGACCGATCAATGTTCCTCCGGGACAGCTGGGCTGTGGGCCGCCCGGCGGTCATTCGAGTAGCAGGGGTTCACGGGGCGGAATCCTGGGGCGGCGCGGAACTTCTCGAAGTGGGCGCTTCCAGGTCGGTCGTGCAGCATGAGCACCCGGGCTCGCATGTCCGGCAGGCCGAGGCGTTGAGCTGCGAGGACGCCATCGCGGCGGGCGGCGGCACGGAGCAGCAGGCGTCGCCGCGCCAGGCCTCGCGCCCCTCCTTGACCGCGACGGCGGCGATGACCAGAGCGGCGATGGGGTCGGCCCAGGTCCACCCGAACAGGCTGTTGACCGCGAGCTCCACGAGGAGAACTGCCGACAGATAGGTGCACAGCAGCGTCTGCTTGGAGTCGGCGACCGCACTGGCGGAGCCGAGTTCGCGGCCCAGCGCGACGCTGTGCGTACGAGAGACCGGGCATGATCGCCAGGCTCAGGGCGGCCAGCACCAGGCCGACGGTGGAGTGTTCGGCCTCGCCGCCGCTCAGCAGCGCCAGGACCGAGTCCCCGGTGACGTAGGAGGCAAGCGCGAAGAACGACACCGCGATGATCCGCAGAGTCCGCCGTTCCCGCCGCTCGACGACGTCGGGATCGCGGGCGGAGTACTGCCAGGCGATGCTGGGCACGGCCGTCTACATCATGATCGAGGCGTTGTCGCGGATCGGCGCCGACGCGGAGGTCTCCACCGGCCCCATGCTGGTCGTCGGCGCGCTGGGGCTCGCGGTCAACATCGCCGCGCTGGTGCTGCTGCGCGCCGGGGCCAGCGAGAGCCTGAACGTCAAGGGCTCCTACCTGGAAGTGCTCGCCGACACCGCCGGGTCGGTCGGAGTGATCGCGGCCGGGATCCTGGTCGCCGCCACCGGCCAGGTGCTCTTCGACACTTTGGTCGCCCTCGCCATCGCTGTCTTCTTGGTGGTCCGCGCCATCGCCCTGGGACGTCAGGTGCTCGCGGTGCTCGGGCAGCACGCGCCCGCCAGCCTCGACGTGGACACCGTGGCGGGTGAGCTGGCCGCCATCGACGGCGTCCAGGACGTCCACGATCTCCATAGGTGGACGCTGACCTCCGGCATGCACGTCGCGACCGCGCACCTGGTGACCGCCGACCAGCAGGAGGCGCACGCCGTCCTCGATCGTGCGCGCGAACTGCTGCGCGATCGCCACGCCATCGCGCACGCCACCTTGCAGGTCGAACCCGCCGATCACAAGGGCTGCGACGAAGTCGGGTGGTGACCCTCACGTGCACCACCGCAGGACCGATACTTAAGACCTTCCGTAGCCGATCCCGCAGAAAGCCAGGGAACGCATGTTCCTGAAGTCCTCCTCCATCTTCTTGAGGTGTTCCTTCGCCGGACTGGCCACCCCGGTGCTGCGGGTGCCTTGGCGCTGAGTTCTGGGTCTGAGATGTGCGATTCCCTCATCGGTACCGCTGTGATGGGCGCGGTCGTCGGGTGGTTCATCGGCAGTTGCGCCGGCGTCGTGGGCCTGGCCCGCTACTGGCTGCGCGACTGCTGAACCGGTCGTGACGAGCGGACGTCACGTGCGGGCGGGCTCACGCGGAGGTTCGGGCACCGGTGTCAGATGGCCGGAGCGTGCCACGGCACGAACGGCGAGGGCGCAGGCGATGCCCACCGCCGCGAGCGTCCACCAGGGCAGGCTCGGCGCCCCGATGTCGCGTCCCGCATCGAGCGCGAAGCCGGTGAGGGTGTTTCCGGCCGCGATACCGATCCCGGCCACCGTGTTGTAGAGGCCGTAGTAGGTGCCGACCATGGCGTTGCTGCCCAGGGTCGAGATGGTCGCCATTTCGAAGGGATAGGTGACCAGCGTGGCAATGGTGAGCAACGCGGTGCTCAGCAGGACCGGTGTGATCGCCATGGTGTAGTCGAGCGGCCCGGCCGGTGGGGCCTGTGCCGGGGCGGCGATGGCGGCGAGGCCCATCGGGACGAACGAGAGACCCATCAAGGCCAGCCCGCGGACGAGGGCCTGGGCGGGCGTCCACCGCGCCTTGGCCCATGCGGCGATCCGGACCTGCCCGGTCACGGCGAGGGCTCCCGACACCACGAACAACAGCGTGACGCCGAGTTCGCCGCCGGTCAGGCGGCGGACCTCGATGGGCAGACCGAGATAGACCTGGAAGTTCAGGACGTAGGAGCCGGCCATCGCAAGGGTGAACAGAACGAAGGGCCGGTTGGACAGTGCCGTGCGCCAGTCCCTGACCACCGATTCGGCGGCCCCGGCGCGGCTGCCGCGGCGGGTGGGCAGGGCCTTGGCCTGGGCTACGGCCAGCACCGCGAACAGACCGGCAGCCACCAGGCAGGTGAGCTGGAACGCGACGCCGCCCAGCAGCAGGCCGACGAGCGGCCCGATCAGGATTCCCAGCTGGTAGAAGACGTTGAAGGCCGCGAAGGCTTCGACCTTGCGGTCGCCGGCCTCCTGAGCCAGATAGGCGCGCACGGCGGGGTTGAAGAGGGCTCCGGCGAGTCCGGTGAGCGCCGAGGCCACGATGAGGACGGGCAGCGCGTCGGCGACTCCGAGGAGCGCGAAGCCGACCGTGCGCAGCCCGAGACCGGTAAGGATCATCGGCTTGTAGCCGAGCCGGTCGGCGAGGCTTCCGCCGACCAGGAACATGCCCTGCTGGCTGAGATTCCGGACGCCCAGCGTCAGGCCGACCAGCCAGGCGGCCATGCCCAGATCGTTGGAAAGGTGATCGGCCAGGTAGGGCATGAGCATGTAGAAGCCCAGGTTGATGGTGAACTGGTTGACCATCAACAGCCGCACCGGTCCGTCGAAGGAACGCACTTGGGCCAGCGTCGCCTTCATCGAGCCGCCCCGGTCCGGGCTCCGGCGGGGACGGTCACGTCCACGCAGCGGGTCCACCGGGTGACCTCGCGTTCTTGCGGATGGGCGATCTCGTCGGGCACTTCGGCCGGGACGACCCCGAGAACCCCGTGCTCGGAGCAGTAGGCATCATCGAAGACCGTCCCGAAATAGCGCTGCGGCCCATCGGGAAAGACGGCTGCGATGCGCAGATGTTCCGGCTCGCTCCGGGCGAGCCAGGACGCGACCATGGCGACGGCCCCGACGCTCCATCCCCCGGTCGCGTACCTCGCGCGAGCCAGCGCCCGGCAGGCCCAGACGGCCTCGCCGGGTGCGACCCAATGCACCTCGTCGAAGGCGTCATAGTCCACGTTGCGGGGATAGATGCTGCTGCCCAGCCCGCGCATGAGCCGGGGCGCGGCGAGCTGACCGAAGATGGTCGATCCGACGGTGTCGACTCCGACCAGGCGCATCTCCGGAAACATCGACCGCAGGACGCGCGAGACGCCCGCGCTGTGCCCTCCGGTGCCGACGCTGCAGACCAGTACGTCGACGCGGCCGAGCTGGCCCGCGAGTTCGAGCGCCAGCCCCGCGTAGGCGGCCACGTTGTCGGGATTGTGGTACTGGTCCGGGCAGTACGCGCCCGGAGTGCGTTCCCGCAGCTCCCGGACCCGCTGACGGCGTGCCTCCTGCCAGCCGCCGGTCGGGTGCGGGACCGCGACGACCTCCACGCGGGCGCCATGGGCGCGTAGCAGATTGATCATCAACGGTTCCAGCCCCGGGTCGGTCACCAGTGTCGCCGGGTGCCCGTAGGAGATGCCCGCGAGGAGGAGACCGAGACCGAGGGTTCCGCTGGTGGACTCGATGATCGGGGCGCCCGGCGCCAGGTCCCCGCGTTCACGGGCGCGCGCGATCATGTGGAGGGCGGGACGGTCCTTGATCCCGCCGGGGTTGGCGCCTTCGATCTTGGCCCAGAACCCGTTGTGCGTCCGCCCGAACAGGTCGGGAACCCAGAGGACCGGGGTGTTGCCCACGAGTCGTGCAGGCGACTGGCATGTGTCGCCGCCCACCAGGCGGCCCGCGGTGGTGAAGGGGTGCATCGACTCGTGATCACGCAGCTCGATGGCGTCCAACGTTTCTCTCCTGAAGACATGGCTCGTGGCATGGGTCGCGGTGAGAAACGGTCATGGTCGGCCGCGCTCCAGGCGGATGCGCCCAGAGAGTGAGTGAGAGCAGGGGCAGGCGAGCCCGGACGCTCAACGCCGACGCATGACCGGACCGTTTACATACGAGCCAGGCAGAGCACGTTCAGGAGTCGTATTCCGCTCAGCGGACGGCGGTGCCCGCGCCATCGGCGCTGTGCCCGCAACGCCTGGAGGAGATGCAGTCGGCAGAAGGTCCCCGACGCCCAACCCCACAGCAGCAGGACCGTGAAGAGCAGCAGAGCCGTGCGGGACGAGTCGGGCGACAGTGTTGTGGAGTGCTCGCAGTCGCCATGCGGTGCGTGGGGAAGGTGATCCGCTGCCGCGTCATGGTGCGCAGCCCCCGCCGGAGGATGGATATGCGAAGCCGAGACCGACGGCGACGCAGCGGCGGGCTCGCCCAGGTGGGCCGGTCTCTCGTCGTGGAGGCCGGGAAGGCAGAGGACGAAGTAGAGCGACGACACCACGATCAGCAGCAGGGATAGACCACGCCTTGCGGCATGACCATCCCGCACATTCCGACCTAGTGTGATCGACACGTAACGAAGTGTAGTCACATCCTGACGCCTGCGCGCATTAACCCGCGACCCTGTTCATTGCGCTCGCCAGGGTGGCGCATCCCGAGGGGGTGGCGCAGTGGACGGCCGGGGCCCGCCGCGCCAGCGCGCGGGCCCGGCTGTAGCCTCTCCTACTAAGTGACATAGTAGAAGGGTGGTGGGTATGAGCGGGATCGGAGGGCTCGTCGCCGAAGGGCCGCTTCTCGTCGCGGCGCTCGTGGCCGCGGCCGCGGGCGTCGTGTCCTTCTTGTCCCCCTGTTGCCTGCCGCTCGTGCCCGGCTACCTCTCCTACGTCACGGGGATGGCGGGCGCGGACGCGCAGCGCGTCGTCGACGATCCCGGCGCGTCCGGCGGCCGTCGACGGTCTTCGGGACGACTGCGCACGATCGTGGGAACGGCTCTGTTCGCCCTCGGATTCTCCGCGGTGTTCGCGGCCTACGGAGCCCTGTTCGGTGGCCTCGGCGCGGTGCTGGTCACCTACCAGTCGATGCTCACCAGGGTGCTGGGCGTGCTGGTGATCGTCCTCGGCTTGGCGTTCATGGGCGTCCTCGACCGGGTTCCGCTGCTGGCCCGTTCGGTGCGCCCGTCCTGGAGGCCGCGGGCCGGACTGGCGGGCGCGCCGCTGCTGGGCGTGGTTTTCGGGCTCGGGTGGACGCCTTGCATCGGCCCGACGCTCGCGGCGGTGCTCAGCCTCTCGACTACTACGGGGACCGCGGGGCGTGGCGCGATCCTGTCGCTGGTGTACGGGTTGGGTCTGGGTGTCCCGTTCTTGCTCGCGGCTCTCGGTGTCTCGTGGGTGATGCGGGCCTTCGACGTGGCCCGCAAGCGTGCTCGCGCGCTCACAGCGGCCGGTGGTGCCATGCTCGTTGTCGTCGGTGTTCTGCAGGTCACCGGCGTGTGGGGACGTCTTACCGCCCTTATGCAGGGATGGGTGCAGGGATATACCGTGCCGCTGTGACCCGCATGTTCGGTGAGCTCAACAACGGCGTTCGCCCATCGTTCGGTCGCCCGCACGTCCCGCCAAAATCCTACTAGTACACGTAGTAGGTATGGGATGAGTAGTCCCTCGCCGGCTGGGTAGTCGCCACGGTGCAAGATCTCCTACCGCGCGTAGGACAATGCCGAATCAAAGGCCCGGAATGCAGACTTACCTGGCGGTACTGGCCCTTCTGGGGGTGCTGGGAGCGGCGGTCGCGGCCGTCTACACGTTGTCGATCGCCTTGGCGCCGCCGGGCGCGGTCGGCACAGGGCCGTTCCTGTCCGGGATGCGACCTCAAGAACATGCGCTGTCGCGCTACCACGTGCGTTGGTACGTGGTGACGATGGTCTTCCTGGCCTTCGACATGGAGATGGTCTTCATGTACCCGTGGGCGGTGGTCGCGGCCTCCGTCGGGGCCAAGGCCGTCGTGGAGATGTTCCTGTTTCTCGGTCTCCTCGTGGTCGGCATCGTCTACGCATGGCGCGAGGGGGCCTTCCGGTGGACCTGAGGGCCCGGCTCATCGGCTTCGCGACCGCACGGCCGCGTGCGTTCGTCATCGCGTCGCCGGGTGCGACGCGGACCCGGCTGCTTGTCGAGGACGGTCTCCGGCGGCGCGGCGGCGCGGTGGTCGCGTCCCCCGCGGCGGCGACGACACTGATCGTGTGCGGCGCCCCCGGCTCGGAGCTTGCCTCGGCAGTGGACGTGACCTGGGGTGACATGCCCGGGCCTCGGGCCCTCATCCGGCTGGACGAGACGGTGTCTGGGGAGGAGGTCGCCACCGCGCTGGACCAGGCGGTAAGCGAACTGGCCGACACGGTGGCCCAGCGGACGGACGCCGCCACTCGCCGGGCTTGGTCCCCCAAGGACGACCAGGATGCCGAGCACGAGCAAGAGCACGACGCGGATCATGACGGTGGCCCTGCAGTCTCACCGCCCCACGATGAGCACGACGACCATGGCGAGCACGCGGGCCATGGAGGCGGGCACGGTGGCCACGAGCATCACATGGGTTCGCCGATGGGGCTGCCCATGGCCGGACGGGCGGACGACCGCGACGGGCTGAAGCTCGACGTCCTGCACGTTCCGCTCGGTCCGGCCCTCCACGACTGGCCTGCGGGCCTCGTGGTCCACCTGACGTTGCAGGGTGACGTCGTCCAAGCGGCGGAAGTCGGTGTGGCGGACGGCGGGGAGGGCCCGCCGTCCTTCTGGGACGAGCCGTGGCTGCGGGCCGTCGCGGGGGAACGGGTGCCGGTAGGAGACGGCGAACGGCGCCGCGCCGCCGCACATCTCGACAGCATCGGGCGGCTGCTCGCGGTGGCCGGTTGGACGAGCGCCGCCGAGCGGGCCCGGGTTCTGCGCGACGACGCCGTCGCCGGGGCCTCCGGGGACGAGCTGGCGGTGCGGTTCGCCGGGTGGTCGCGTCGCGTCCGGAGGTCGTGGACGCTGCGCTGGATGCTCCGGGACGTGGGCGTCATCGGGCGCGCGATGGCGGATCGGTACGGGCTGAGCGGTCCGTCCGCCCGCCATCTCGGAGACGTGCTCACCCGTCTGCGGGGGTGGCTGGACGAGGCCGGTGCGGCGATCGGGCGGATCGGCGACGGTGAGCCGCTGGACGGAACCGACGGCCCGCGCGGGCCGATCGAGCGGCGGCCGTCCGCGGCGATGCTGGACCTTCTGCCCGTGCTTCTCGAGGGAGCGGAGTTCTCGGCGGCGCGGCTGATCGTCGCGAGCCTGGATCCGGACCTGGCGCAGCTCGCGGTGCCGGCGGAGGTGGCCGGTGGGTGAGGCGACGCCCGTCTGGGCCGTGGTGGCGCTCCCGCTGCTGCTGGCCGGGCTGACCTACTCGGCCGCCGCCATGGATGCGGCGTTCCGCCTGGGGGACGGCCCCGCGGCGCCGCTGCGCGAGGGCGTCCGGCTCCTGGTGCAGCAGCGACGGAGGCCGTTCGCGCCCGACGTCCTGCTGGTGCGGATCGGTGTGATCTGCCTGCCGACGGCGGCGCTTCTGGCGGCGACGGTGATCCCGCTCGGCGCGACGAGCGTCTGGGATCTGCCGGTGGGCATCGTGTGGTTCAACGCGATGGAGGTCGTGGCGTGGGCGTCGCTGTGGCTCACCGGATGGGGCGTCAACTCGGCGTTCCCGCTGGTCGGCGGTTACCGGTTCCTGGCCCAGGGACTGGCGTACGAGCTGCCGCACATGTTCGTCCTGGCCACGGTCGCGCTGGGGGCGGGGTCGCT
>NZ_JBHTJA010000097.1:0-26616 GCF_042675525.1 Actinomadura sediminis | reverse complement strand
CGGTGGAGCGGATGATGCGCGACGCCAAGATCACCCAGATCTACGAGGGCACCAACCAGATCCAGCGGATGGTCATGGCCCGCCAGCTCCTCAAGTAGCGGGCAGCCGCACCTCGAACAGGGCACCGCCCTCCGGCGCGTCCCGGACGGTCAGGGTGCCGCCGTGCGCCGTCACCAGGTCGCGGGCGATCGCGAGGCCGAGGCCCGCGCCGCCCTCGTCGCGGCTGCGCGCGTCGTCCAGCCGCACGAACCGTTCGAAGACGCGCTCGCGATCGTCCACCGGGACGCCGGGGCCGTCGTCGGCGACGCGCAGCACGACGTCCCGCCCCTCGCGGGCGGCGGTGAGGCGGACGGTCCGGTCCGCGTGCCGCTGGGCGTTGTCCAGCAGGTTGCCGAGCACGCGCGACAGCCGTCCCGGCACGCCGGTCACCCGCGGGTCGCCCTCGACGGACGCCCGCACGGGGACGCGGTCCCCGGCGGCCCTGCGGTCGAGTTCGTCCCGCACCAGCTCCGCGAGCCGGACGGGACGCGCCGGAGGGCGCTCGCCCGCGTCGATCCGCGCGAGGAGCAGCAGGTCGGCGGCCAGGTGCTGCAACCGCACGACGTCGTCGACCGCGCCCGGCAGGTCCAGCAGCTCCGGATGTGCGGCCGCCACCTCCAGCTGCGTGCGCAGCGACGCGATCGGGCTGCGCAGCTCGTGCGACGCGTCCGCGACGAACGCGCGCTGCCTGGCCACCGAGTCCTCGAGCGCGGCGAGCGTCGCGTTCGTCGTGACGGCGAGCCGCCCCACCTCGTCCCGGGCGTCCGGCACGGGGACCCGCCGCGACAGGTCGCCCGCCACGGTGATCTCCGCCAGCTCCGCCCGGACCGCCTCCACCGGCCGCAACGCCCGCCGCGTCACCAGCCACGTCACGCCCGCCACCACGGCGAGCAGCAGCGGCAGCCCGACGAGCATCGAGCGCGTCACCGTCCCGACGGCGCTGCGGGCCGCGTCCAGCTCCGTGCCCGCGTACACCGCGACGGTCTCGCCCGCGGGCGTCGTCACCTCGACCGCCGCGAACCGGTAGTCCGCCGTCCGCCCGTCGACGGTCGCGGTCCCGGTGGTGAAGGACGGGTCGTCGTCCGAGACCTCGCCGCGCCGCGGCCCGTCGTCATCGTCGCCGTCCCCGGAGTCGTCGTCCCCGTCGTCCGGGGACGGGACGGGCGCGGCCGACGCCGATCCGGCGCCGCCGATCCCGGTCAGGTCCTCGCCGGCCGCGCGCACCCGGCCCGCGCCGTCCACGACCTGCACGGGATGCTCCTCGTCGTCGGGCAGGTCGAGCGACCCGAACGGGGTGCCCGCCGCGAGCTGAGACGCCACCTCCCGTGCCGCGACCTCGGACCGCAGGTCCGTCTGCCCGCCCAGCTCGGCGCGCAGCAGCAGCACGACCGCGAGGCCCGCGGCGACCAGCGCGGCGGCGACGACGGCCGTCGCCCCCAGCGTCGTCCGGGCCCGGACGGAGCCGAACCATCGCCCGGCGGGCATCTCAGGCGCCCCCGTCCCGCGCCAGCCGGTACCCGGCGCCCCGCACCGTCGCGATCGACCTGCGGCCGAACGGCACGTCCAGCTTGCGGCGCAGCGCGCTCACGTACACCTCGACGATGTTGGGGTCGCCGTCGTAGGCGAAGTCCCACACGGCCTCGATGATCTGCGCCTTGGACACGACGCGGCCCGCGTTCACCGCCAGGTGCTCCAGCACCGCGAACTCCTTGGCGGTCAGCTCGATCTCCTCGTCGCCGCGGAACACCCGCCGGGCGGCGGGGTCCACGGTGAGGTCGCCCAGGACGATCGCCGGGGACGCCCCCCGGGTGCGGCGCCGCAGCAGCGCGCGCACGCGGGCCACCAGCACCACGTACGAGAACGGCTTCGTCAGGTAGTCGTCCGCGCCCGTGTCCAGCCCCTCGGCCTCGTCGTACTCGCCGTCCTTCGCGGTCAGCATCAGGATCGGCGTCTCGTCGCCCGCCGCCCGCAGCGCCGCGCACACCCGGTAGCCGTTCATCCCGGGAAGCATGATGTCCAGGACGATCAGGTCGTAGCCGCCCTCGGACGCCCGCTCGTACCCCTCGGCGCCGTCATGGACGACGTCCACCACGAACCCCTCGGCGGTCAGGCCGCGGGCCAGGGACGTGGCCAGGCGTTTCTCGTCCTCGACGATGAGCAGGCGCATGGAGGACAGCCTGCCAAACCGTTCCTGAAGAAGACTTCAGGTCGCTTCAGGTCCGCTACAGGAACGCCCGGCATCGTCGGTGACGTCCGGGCCGACCGGCCACGGCACACCGACACCGGAGGTGGAATCACATGGGCATCGACGCGCGCCGCGTCCTCACCGGCCGCAGGCTCCTGGTCACGGCGCTCGCGGCGGCGGCCGTCGCCGGCGGGGGAGCGGCCACCGCGGTCGCCGCCGCGCCGGACGACCGGGACGAGGGCGTCCCGCAGGGCACCCGCGTCACCGCCATGCAGGCGGCTCAGGCCGCCCTGAAGGCGGCCCCCGGCACCGTCGAGGACATCGACCTCGACGACGACGGCGGCGCCGCCGTCTGGGAGGTCGACGTCGTCGCGTCCGGCGGCGTCCGCGGTGTGAGCATCGACGCCGGCTCGGGGAAGGTCGTCCAGAACCGGGCCGACCGGGACGACGATGACGACGACCGCCGCGAGGCGGCCGCCGAGGCGAAGGCGCTGGGCGGCGCGAAGGTGACCGCGGCCGCCGCCGCGAACGCCGCGCTGAAGGCGGCGCCCGGCACCGTCACGTCCGTCGATTTCCAGCCCGGGGACGGACCCTCCTGGGAGGTCGAGGTGGCGGGCTCGGACGGCACCGAGCGCGAGGTCACCGTGGACGCCGCCTCCGGCAAGGTCCTCCAGAACCAGGCCGACGACCAGGACGACGGTGCCGGCGACGACGAGGGCGACGACGACTGACCCCCTTCGCGGCGTCCCCCGGGAATGGGGGGCGCCGCCGCCGGGAAGACACCGATCACGGCGGGTTGAAAGGGAGACTATGAGCGACGAGGTACCGGCGCCCGGCGTCGACACGACCGTCCCGCAGGTGGCGCGCATCTGGAACTACTGGCTCGGAGGCAAGGACAACTTCCCCGTGGACCGCCAGGTCGGCGACCAGATCCTCCGCATGCTCCCGGACGTCGCGCGCCTCGCCCGCGCGTCCCGCATCTACCTCAACCGCGTCGTGTGGTTCCTCACGGCCGAGGCGGGCGTCCGCCAGTTCATCGACATCGGCACCGGCCTGCCCACCGCCGACAACACCCACGAGGTGGCGCAGCGCGCCGCGCCCGAGTCGCGCATCGTCTACGTCGACAACGACCCGCTGGTACTGGCCCACGCGAAATCACTGCTGACCAGCACCCCCGAGGGCAGCACCGCCTACGTCCACGCCGACCTGCGCGAGCCCGAGCGCATCATCGAGGCCGCGGCCGAGACGCTCGACCTCGGCGAGCCGGTCGCGCTGACGCTGATGGGCATCCTCGAGTTCATCACCGACGACGACGAGGCGTACGCGATCGTCCGGCGGCTCATGGACGCCCTCGCCCCCGGCAGCTACCTCGCCCTGTACGACGGCACGAACGTCGTGCACGGCGCGGCCTCCGACAAGATCGTCGAGGTGTGGAACGCGTCCGGCGACTCGCCCCTGGTGCTGCGCACCCCCGAGGGCATCGCCCGCTTCTTCGACGGCCTCGAGATCCTCCCGCCCGGGATCGTCCCCGTCACCCGCTGGCGCCCCGAACACCCGGCCGACGACGTGGACGCCTACGGCGGCGTCGGCCGCAAGCTCTGAGGGTCAGCGGCGCATGCCGCTGCCGCCGGACTCCTCC
The DNA here is from genome assembly GCF_042675525.1 of Actinomadura sediminis. Classification (NCBI taxonomy): domain Bacteria; kingdom Bacillati; phylum Actinomycetota; class Actinomycetes; order Streptosporangiales; family Thermomonosporaceae; genus Actinomadura; species Actinomadura sediminis. Next base: position 22,753 of record NZ_JBHTJA010000097.1, on the reverse strand, counting down.
TCCCCGTCCGTGGTGTGCTCCGGTTCGAGGTACTCGTCCTCGGGCCAGAGCGTGTCGGCGAGGCACGCGAGGTACTCCTCGTCCGCCGGGTCCAGCTCGGCGGTCATCGACTCCGGATGGACGGCGGGCGGCCCGGTGCACGGCTCCGCGGGCGCCGCCTGGGCGAAGGGGCGGAGCAAGTTGGACACGCACAGGCCGAGCACGGCGACCAGTGCGACGAGGACCAGGACTGTGATCACACCACCCCGTCCTTTCGCGGTCGGGTTCCACATGATCCTTGCGTAAGTAGCGAAACAGTTGAACGCTACCGGGACGACCGATCGGATGGGAGTCCGACATGCTGACCGCAGGGGACAATGGGCGCATGGAGTCTCACGGCCCCGTGGACGCGCGGGCGCGCGAGCTGGCCCGGATCCTCTGGGATCACCTGGTGCTGGCCGACCCTCTCTCCAAGGCTGACGTGATCCTGGCGCTGGGGTGTCACGACACGCGGGTGGCGGTCCATGCCGCCCGGCTTTGGCATGAGGGACGGGCGCCGCTGCTCGTCGTCTCGGGCGGGCGCGGCAAGATCACGTCCGGGTGGACGGAGACGGAGGCGCGGGTGTTCGCGCGGGTGGCGCGGGAGCACGGCGTCCCGGAGCGGGCCCTGGTGCTGGAGGAGACCGCGGCGAACACGGGTGAGAACATCACGGCGACGCGCCGGCTGCTGGACGCGCGGGGCGTCGAGGTGCGCAGCGGGATCCTGGTCGCCAAGCCCTACATGACGCGCCGGTCGCTCGCGACGGCGCGGTGCCAGTGGGCCGGGGTGGAGTGGACGGTCGCCGCGCCCGAGATCGGGTTCGACGCCTACGGCGACGACGAGCGTCGGTTCATCGAGCTGATGGTGGGCGACCTGCAGCGGATGGTCGTCTACGCCGACCGCGGTTTCCAGGTGCCCATGCCGGTTCCGGCGGCGGCATGGGCGGCGTACGAGGAACTGGTGCGGCTCGGCTACGACCGTCACGTGATCAGGTGACGGCCGCGGCGCGTCAGGCGGCCGCGGTGGGGCGGTGCGGGGCGACGACGCGGCCGTCGGGGAGCAGTTCCCCGGTGTCGTCGAAGACGACGGTGCCGTTGCACAGCAGGCTCCAGCCCTGCTCGGGGTGGTACGCGACGGTGCGCGCGGCGTCCCGGTCGTGGGCGTCGGCGGCGGGGCAGGACGGCTCGTGCGTGCAGGCCGTCGGCTCGGAGTGGGCGGTCACGGGATTCCTCCATGGGGTCCCTGTGATTAAGGACATACTTCACCATGCCGCCGCACGCCCGAAATATGCAAGTAGATGAGGAATCCTTTACGTTACGAGCGTGTAAAGGTTCGCTGTACGGGGCAGCGTCAGCGCCGATCCGGTTCGTCGCCGTGGTCCACGTCCAGGCCGACGACGGAGGCGCAGCCCGTGCAGACCCATTCCGCGACCACCGCCTCGAAATCGGCGCCGCGGGTGCGGTAGGGCTGGGCGACGCGCCTGCGCCGCATCCCGTGCCCGCAGGACGAGTGCAGCAGCCGCCCGCACGCGGGGCACGGCCACACGTCCTCGCGGCGCAGCGCGCACCGCGGGCAGGCCGGAGCCTCGTGCGCCTCGGGCGGCCCGTCCGGACGGGCGCCGCCGTGGAGATCGAGTCCCAGTTCGGCGCGCCACTCGCGTTCGAGCTCCAGGTACTCGTCGCCGGGCCAGTGGTGGTCGGCGAGCCAGGCGAGGTACTCCTCCTCGCCCGGTTCGAGCACGGCCGTCAGGGACTCGGGGTGCCCGGACGCCGGGACGGCCGGACGCCGGAAACGGTGCCGGGCCGCGGCCAGCAGGATGAGCAGGCCGAGGAGCACGGCGGCCAGGCCAGTCGCCAGGGGCATCGCGGGGGTTCCTTTGGATCATGAATGCGCTTCACAAAACCCTGCGAACGCTACAAGAAGGTTTCCTGACCGAAAAGTCGATCAGAAAGATCCTTTGTCCGGATCCCTGCCCGGGCGTGTCCGGAAATGGCGAAGCTCGTGACCGGAACCCCGGCCGGCATTCCGTTCACGAGGCTTCCGCGTTCAGTCCTTGCGGCCGAGCACCGCCACCATCTGGCTGTGCAGCGGGTGCTCGAGCGGACCCGCCGGGCCGTCCGGCCGCCACGCGGTCACCAACTCGACGCCCGGCTCCAGAATCGTCAGGCCCTCCATGAACCGCTCGATCTCGGACGAATGCCGGAAGTAGGAACCGCCGAGCCCCGACTGCAGGATCTTCTTCGCCTCCTCGACGCGCGGGTCGTCGCCCGCGTCGTGCAGGTGCGTGAGCATGACGTGGCTGCCGGGCGGCAGGAAGCGGTGCAGCGCGCGGACGACGCCCGCCGGGTCCCGGTCGTCCGGCACGTGGTGGATGATCGCGGCCAGGATGACGCCGACCGGACGGTCGAGGTCGATCAGCGCGGTCAGCGCCGGATCCGTGAAGATCTTCTCGGGCTCGTAGAGGTCGCCCTGGATGAACGTCGCGACGCCGGTCTCGGTGAGCAGCGCCCGGCCGTGGGCGAGCACGATCGGGTCGTTGTCGACGTACACGACGCGGGCGCCGGGCGAGGCGGCCGTGGCGAACTGGTGCACGTTGGACGACGTCGGCAGCCCGGACCCGATGTCCACGAACTGGTCGATGCCGAGCTCCCCGGCGAGGTGGGTCACCGCCCGCTCGATCGCGACGCGGTTGCCCTGCGCCACGACGGGCGCCTCGGGGACGAGCCCCATCACCATGTCGGCGACCTCGCGGTCGGCGGCGAAGTTGTCCTTGCCGCCGAGGAAGTAGTCGTACACCCGGGCGAACGTCGGAGTGGAGGGGTCGATGCCGGGCGGGGCGTTCTCCGGGGGTCCGTCGGCCACGTGCGGGGCTCCTCGCTGATCGGTGCGGCGGTGTTGAAAACACCATGCGGAGGGGGAGTTCCACATTAGGCTGAACCGCCCGGCGATGCGGGCGTTTTCCCGATCACCGCCTCCCCGTTCACGCGGCCGGCCCGGCGCGCGGCGGGGGCGGCGGGGGTGCGGTTTTCCGCAGGGCCGGGATGCGGCGCGCGGCCGGTAAGGTCGGCGGTGCGCTCCATGGTGGCGGTATCGGCGGATCTCTAGTGTGGCGAGGCATGATCACAATGACGTTTTTGGCGGCGACCGAGGGCGAACCGGTGGGCGGCATCGCCGGCTGGGCCACCGACCTGATGGAGCAGCTGGGCGCGCCGGGCGCGGGGATCGCCATCGCGCTGGAGAACCTGTTCCCGCCGCTGCCGAGCGAGATCATCCTGCCGCTCGCCGGGTTCACCGCGTCGCAGGGCAAGATGAACCTCATCGCCGCCCTGATCTGGACGACCGTCGGGTCGGTCGTCGGCGCGCTCGCCCTGTACGGCATCGGCGCCGTCATCGGGCGCGACCGCATCCGCAGGCTCGTCGCCCGGCTCCCGCTCGTCAAGATCGAGGACCTCGACCGCACCGAGGCGTGGTTCGCCAAGCACGGCGCCAAGGCCGTCTTCTTCGGCCGCATGATCCCGATCTTCCGCAGCCTCATCTCCATCCCGGCCGGGGTGGAGCGGATGCCGCTGAGCAAGTTCCTGCTGTACACGACCCTCGGCAGCGCGATCTGGAACACGATCTTCGTGATGGCCGGCTACGGGCTCGGCGACCAGTGGCACAAGGTCGAGGAGTACGTCGGCATCTACTCCAAGGGCGTCCTCGCGGTGGTCGCCGTGGCCGTCGTGGCGTTCCTCGCCTTCCGCGTCGTGAAGTCGCGCAAGGGCGGGAACGGGGGCGGCGGGGCGCACCGTGTCGGCCCGAGAGACCCCGAGCGTGACCACAGCGCCTTCTGACGACGCCGCCGGCCGGGACGACCTCCGCCGCGGGCCCGCCGACCGGGCGGCTCCGGGGGAGCGCGCCGCCGGTGCCGTCCCCGCCGGTGGACGTGCCGCCGCGCGGACGGCCGTGCGCGCGTCCGCCGGGCTCGCGCTCGGCACCCTGACGGCGCTCGTCGAACTCGCCTTCCTGCTGGTCGCCGCCCTGGCGGCGCCGTTCTCGCGGGCGCGCGGCGGGCGCGCGGTGCCGGGGGCCGTCGCCGCCGGGGCCCGCGGGCTCACGGAACTCGAGCGCCGCAGGCTTGCCCACTTCTTCGCCGAAGAGAGCGCGGCCGCGGACGGCCCGGGACGCGCGCTCGCCTACCTGGCGGTGCGCGCGCCGATCGGTCTCCTCGGCGGGGTGATCCTGTTCCTGACCGTCTACGGGGCGGCCATGGCCGCCGGCCTGATGGCGAGCTGGTGGATCACCGGCGACTACCTGGACGGCATCCCGCCGCGCCCCTGGATCGTCGCCTACACGGTCCTCCTGGGCGCGGTGCTGCTGTTCATCGCCGTCCAGGGCCTGGCCGGCGTCGTCGCGCTGGAACGGGCGACCGCCCGCCGGCGGCTCGGCCCGAGCCCGCTGGACGCCTACCGCCGCCGCATCGCCGAACTCCGCGTCACCCGCGCGCAGGTGGTGGACGCCGTCGACGACGAGCGCCGCCGCATCGAGCGCGACCTGCACGACGGCGTCCAGCAGCGGCTCGTCGCGCTCGGCATGCTGATCGGGCGGGCCCGCCGCGCGGGCGGCGCCGACCCGGAACGGGCCGCCGAGCTGCTGCGGCAGGCGCACGAGGAGTCGCGGCGCGCCCTGGACGACCTGCGCGAGGTGAGCTGGCGCGTGTTCCCCGCGGCGCTGGACGGCGAGGGCCTGCGGGCGGCGCTGGAGACGGTCGCCGAACGGTCGGCGGTCCCGGTGACGATCGGCTACGACGTGCCGGGACGGCCCCCGCACCCGGTCGAGACCGCCGCGTACTTCGTCGTCTGCGAGACCGTCACCAACGCGAACAAGCACTCGGGCGCGGGGCGGATCCGCGTCGACGTCGCGGAACGGAACGGGAGGATCGGCGTGCGCGTCGAGGACGACGGGACCGGGGGAGCCGACCCCGGCGGCGGGGGGCTGGCCGGGCTCGCCCGCCGCGCCGCCGCGCTGGACGGGACGTTCGCCGTGGACAGCCCGCCCGGCGGGCCCACCGTGATCACCGCGGAGCTGCCGTGCGGGTGATGCTCGCGGAGGACTCGACGCTGCTGCGCGAGGGCCTCGTGCGGCTGCTGGCCGAGGAGGGGCACGAGGTCGCCGCGGCCGTCGGCGACGGCGACGCGCTGCTCGCCGCCGTGGCGGCGGCGCCGCCCGACGTCGTCGTCGTGGACGTGCGGATGCCGCCGACGCACACCGACGAGGGGCTGCGCGCCGCGCTGGAGATCCGCCGCCGGTGGCCGGACGTCGGGGTGCTCGTCCTGTCGCAGTACGTGGAGAAGCGGTACGCCGCCGAGCTGATCACCGCGGACACCGCGGGCGTCGGCTATCTGCTCAAGGACCGGGTCGCGCAGGTCGACGAGTTCCTCGACGCCCTCGACCGGATCGCGGCGGGCGGCGCCGCGTTCGACCCCGAGGTGGTGCGGCGGCTGCTGGCGCAGAGCGCGCACGCCGATCCGCTGGCCCGGCTGACGCCGCGGGAACGGGACGTCCTCGACCACATGGCGCAGGGGCACACCAACGGGTCGATCGCCGCGCACCTGCACATCTCCCAGAGCGCCGTGGAGAAGCACGTCAACGCGATCTTCGACAAGCTCGGCCTGGCGGGCGCCGCGGGGTACAGCCGCCGCGTGCTGGCCGTCCTGCACTACCTCCGGTCGTGACCGGGGGGCCGCCGGGCGGCGGTCAGCGGGCGGCGGTCAGCGGGCGGCGGGCGCCGGGTCGTCCACGGCGTCCACGGGGTAGCGGGTGCCGCCCACGGCGCGGGCGCGGGCGAGGAGCGCGCGGTTGGCGGCGAGCATCGCCGGGACGGGTGCGCAGCCCGGCGAGGCCGTCCGCAGCATCCCGAGCAGGACGGGGTCGGGCGGGACGGCGAGCCCGGGCACGCGTCCGGTGCGCAGCGCCTTGATCAGGACGACGCCGCTGAGTCCCACGCCGGCCGGGTCCGTCGCCGCGAGCTCGGCCTCGATGACGTCGGCGGCGCGGTCCCCGGGGAGGAACACCATGCCCCACGGGTGCGGGCGCGCCCACTCGCCGAGGGCGGCGAGCTCCGCCACGTCCGGCCGGAGGCGGTCGGCGAAGCGGAGGTAGGGCAGTTCCTCGGCCCCGGCGGTCCCGGGCGGCGGCGGGCCGCCGTGCAGCACGGCCTTGGCCTCGTACCGCCATCCGCCGCCCTCCGCGGGCTTGGCCTGCCCGGACAGGTGCTCGGCCCTCGTCTCGCGCTGCACCCGCAGCAGGTCCACGGCGTCGCGGCACGGGATCGTGCAGGACAGCACGCGTTCGGGCACGGGGACCAGCCGCAGCGCGGCCCGGGTGATGACCCCGTGGCGCCCGAGCCCGGCCCGCACCGCGTCGAACAGCTCGGGCCGATCGCCGGGGGAGCACGTCACCGCACCGCGCCCGGCGTCCCGCCCGTACCGGACGACGTCGAGCGACAGGACGTTCGCGGCCTGCAGGCCGTGCCGGTGCGACCCGCCGCCGACGCCGCCCGCCGACAGGGACCCGCCGACGGTGACGTCGAGGTGGTCGGTCAGCACGGGCGGGGCGAGGCCGAACGGCAGCGTCGCGTCCAGGACCTCCCGCCAGGTCGTCCCGGCGTCCACGACCGCGTGCGGGCCCCGCGGCCCGCCCGCCTCGACCGCGCGGACTCCGGCGAGCCCCCGCATGTCGAGGGACACGCCGCCGGTCAGCGACTGCCCGAACGTGGAGTGGCCGAGGCCGCGCGGGACGGCGTCCAGGCCCTCCGCGGCGGCCTCCCGGAGCGCGGCGGCGACCTCGGCCGCCGACCCGGGACGGACGGTCCGCGCGGGGGAGCGCTCGACGATCCCGCCGAAGTCGCGCACGCTACCGCTTCCGCAGGCGGTCGGCGACGCGGCCGAGGGCGTCGCCGAGCAGCTCGATCTCGTCGCGCGACAGCACGTCGATCAGGGACTCCCGGACGACCCGCCGGTGCCCGGGCCGGACGCGCTCCAGCGCGGCCGCGCCCTCATCGGTCAGCTCCGCCCACACCGACCGCCGGTCGGTCTCGCAGCCGGTGCGCCGCACGAGCCCGGCTCGTTCCAGTTGCGTGACCTGGTAGGTCAGCCGGCTCTTGGAGATCATCACCTGGCGGGCGAGGTCGGACATGCGCAGCCGTCCGCCGTCGGCCCACCGCAGCCGCACCAGGACCTCGAACTCGGGGTGCGAGAGCCCGCCGTCGCGCTTGAGCTGCCGTTCGACCTCGTGGTCCATGAGGTGCCCGGCGGCCAGGAACGCCATCCAGGCGCGCAGCTCCGCGTCGTCGAGCGGATCCCCCGCATCGCTCATGTGGTGATTCTAGTTGGTCTGTATCCAACCTGAAGTTTCTAGGTGGTCTGGAATTCAAGCACCTCTGGTAGCGTTCTGTTAGTTCAGATTTGAACCTTCAACCGGAGGAGGGGCATGCTCCCGTCTCGCCGACACCCCGACCTGCTCCACGCCGGGCTGCTCATCGGCCGACTGGTCCTCGGCGCGGTGTTCGTCGCGCACGGCTGGCAGAAGCTCAACGACACCGGGCACGCCGGCGTCACCGCGATGTTCGACGGCCTCGGCATCCCGCTGCCCGGCGTCGCCGCGACCTTCGCGACCTGGGTGGAGCTGCTCGGCGGCGCCGCGCTGATCCTGGGCGTCCTCGTCCCCGTGGCCGGCGTGCTGCTCGCCGCGAACATGGCCGGCGCGTTCTGGTACGTCCACAAGGACGCCGGGTTCTTCGCGAGCGACGGCGGCTACGAGTTCGTCCTCGTCCTCGGCGCCGTCGCCCTGCTGCTCGCGCTGACGGGGGCGGGCCGGTTCTCGCTGGACGCCGTCCTGTGGGGCGGACGGCGCCGCGGGGCCGACGTCCCGGAACGCGAGGGCGCGGCGGCCTGAACCCGTCGCCCGGCGGGCCCCGCGCTTCCGCGCGGGGCCCGCTTCCGCGTGTTCCAGGCGTTTCCGTCGTACGCCACGTGTCGCCGAGCGGTCATGGACCCCCGCCGCCTTCACGGGCGAGCCCCGGCGTGCTGAACGGCGGGCCGCCCGCCATAAGTGTGATGTGATCTGAGTCACTTTTTGGAGGGGTGGGCCGCTGAAGATGACGGACCGGTAAACATCGGTCACCTGGTGCGAAAGGGATGTGGCCCGCTCCAATCCCGGTCACCGGCGGCCCCGCGAACTTGACAGGGCCCTTTTCTCGTCACGATCTCTTTGCGTCGAAGTGACAAGATGTTCCCGATGACCGTTTCTGGGCATGGTGATCACTGAGGTTCCTGGAGAAGGCGGGTCGCAGGTGTCGCGCGGTAGTGAGTTCGTGGTGGTGGCCAACCGGCTTCCGGTCGACCGGATCGTCGGAGAGGACGGCGTTCCGCGCTGGCGGCGGAGCCCCGGCGGCCTGGTCAGCGCGATCGCGCCGGTCATGCGGCGCCGGAACGGCACGTGGATCGGCTGGACCGGGGCGCCGGACGAGCACCTCGAGCCGTTCGAGGAGGACGGCATGTCGCTCGTCCCCATCTCCCAGTCCGCCGAGGACGTCGAGCTGTACTACGAGGGTTTCTCGAACGCCACGCTGTGGCCGCTGTACCACGACGTCGTGGCGCCGCCCGTGTACGACCGCGCGATGTGGGACGCCTACGTGCGCGTCAACCGGCGCTTCGCGGAGGCGGCGGCGGAGGTCGCCTCCGAGGGCGGCATCGTCTGGGTGCAGGACTACCAGCTCCAGCTCGTCCCGGCGATGCTGCGGGACCTGCGGCCCGACCTGCGCATCGGGTTCTTCCTGCACATCCCGTTCCCGCCGGTGGAGCTGTTCTGGCAGCTTCCCTGGCGGCGCCGGATCCTGGAAGGGCTGCTCGGCGCCGACCTGGTCGGCTTCCAGCTCCCCGGCGCCGCGGCCAACTTCGTGCGCCTGTGCAAGCGCCTGCTGGACACCCGGAACATCAAGCAGGACGTCCTGTGGGACGGCCGCGTCGTCCGCGCCCGCGCCTTCCCGATCTCGGTGGACGTCAGCGAGCTGGACGACCTCGTGGCCCGGCCGGAGGTGCGGGAACGCGCCCAGGAGATCCGCAGCGACCTCGGCGACTGCACGCTCCTGCTGGGGGTCGACCGGCTCGACTACACCAAGGGCATCCGGCAGCGGCTGGAGGCGTTCGGGGAGCTGTTCGAGGACGGCCACCTCAAGCCGGGCGAGGCCGTGTTCGTGCAGATCGCGACGCCGAGCCGCGAGCGCGTCGAGCAGTACCAGCTCCTGCGCGAGGAGATCGAGCAGGAGGTCGGCCGGCTCAACGGCGATTACGGAGAGATCGGCTTTCCGGTCGTGCACTATATGCACAGTTCGTACGACCGTGCCGAGCTGGCCGCGCTCTACCTCGCCGCGGACGTCATGGTCGTCACCCCGCTGCGGGACGGCATGAACCTGGTCGCCAAGGAGTACGTCGCCTGCCGCGCGGACCTGCGCGGGGCCCTGGTGCTGAGCGAGTTCACCGGCGCCGCGGACGAGCTCAAGCGCGGCGCGTTCCTCGTCAACCCCTACGACATCGACGGCCTCAAGGAGCGGCTCCTGGAGGCGCTCGGCGCCGAGCCCGCCGAGCTGGCCCGGCGGATGCGGTCGATGCGCCGGCGCGTGCTGGAGCACGACGTGGACCGCTGGGCCCACGCGTTCCTCAGTGAGCTGGAGCGTCCGGAGCGGGAGCGTCCGGACGACGTGCAGCCGCCGGTCCTGCCGGTCCCGGAGGGCTGACCCGGCGGGCGAAGGCCGCCCACACCGACTTCCCGCCGGTCGCGAGCGGCGCCCATCCCCAGGCGTCGCTGACCGCGCCGACCACCAGCAGGCCGCGCCCGCCCTCGACGAAGCGGTCGGAGTCCGCCGTCGCGGGCTCGGGCGCGCGCCCGCTCGGGTCGGTCACCGCCACGACGAGCCGCCGCCGGTGACCGACCAGCACGAGCTGGATCGGGCGCCGCGGCAGCGGCTGGGGGAGTCCCTCGAGGCCGTGCCGCAGGGCGTTGGTGACCAGTTCCGAGACGGTGACGACGATGTCCGCGGCGCCGTCCGCCAGGCCCCACGCGCGAAGCGTCGCCTCGGTGAACTCGCGCGCCGTGCGGGGCGCGGTGATCTCCGCCGGCAGGACCCGCCGCGCCGTGCGCGGGGCGCCCTCGTGCGGCGTCGGCCAGCGCCCGGCCAGGCCGGGGGCCGGCACCGGGGCCGGGGAGACGGCCGGGCCGTCCGTGGGCCCCGCCGCGTGCGCGGGGGACGGCGCGGGCGCGTCCGGCCAGGGCGCGTGCCCGGACGCGGCGTCCCGCGGCCGTAGGCCCTCTCCGGCGCCGTGGAGGGCGCCGTGCCTGGCGGCGTGCGCCGCGACGTCGTCTGCCTGGTCAACGGTCATGGTGTGAACCTCGAGAGGCGAGCGGGTTGGTCACCGGCGAGCGTTCGCTATCTTGCTCCCCAAGTCGTGCAGATGCAAGACCGTCTGCACGAACGGGTGCAAGAACGAATGCAAGACCGAATGCACGTGCATCTCGTACCATGGTGTGGGGTGGGGCGAGATCGCGGCCTCCCTGCGGGGAGGCGGACACGCCTAGAGGGGGCAAAGATGAACGGCCACCAGATGCCGCCCGGCGGCGCGAGCCGCAGCGGACTCGTCTGGCAGAAGAGCCGCCGGAGCAATCCGAGCGGCAACTGCGTCGAACTGGCCGCACTCCCCAGCGGGGACATCGCCGTGCGCAACTCCCGGGACCCCGAGGGGGCCGTCCTCGTCTACACGCGCGAGGAGGTGGAGGCGTTCGTCGGCGGGGCCAAGGACGGTGACTTCGACCACATGCTGGTCTGTGCGGCCGAATGAACCGAATCCCATTCCATTCAGGATTCCGGCCCGCTAACGTGCGGCCATGCACCTGGGGCAGATCGCCGCACAGACGCCCGACAAACCCGCCGTGATCATGGCGGGCTCGGGCCGCACCGTCACCTACCGGGAACTGAACGAGGAGTCCAACCGGCTCGCGCAGCTGCTCCGCGCGGAGGGGCTGCGCCCGGGGGACCACATCGCGTTCATGCTCGAGAACCACCCGCTCTATCTGGCCATCGCCTGGGCCGCCCAGCGGTCCGGGCTCTACTACACGGCCGTGAGCTCACGGCTCGGCCCCGACGAGGTCGCCTACATCGCGGGCAACTGCGGGGCCAAGGTGTTCATCGCGGACGCGTCGATCCCGGCCGTCGCGCAGAACCCGCCGGACGTGCCGCTGCGGCTCATGCTCGGCGGCACGGCACCCGGCTACGACTCCTACGAGGAGCGCGTCGCCGCGCACCCCGCCACGCCCATCGAGGACGAGTGCGAGGGCGTCGACATGCTCTACTCGTCCGGCACCACGGGCCGGCCCAAGGGCGTGAAACCGGCCCTCGGCAAGGCGCCCATGGGCACCCCCGGCCCCCTGACCCAGCTGATCTCGATGCTCTTCCAGCCCGACGGCGACTCGGTCTACCTGTCTCCGGCGCCGCTCTACCACGCGGCCCCGCTGCGCTACTGCATCAGCTTCCAGCGCTTCGGCGCCACCGTCGTGGTGATGGAGAAGTTCGACGCCGAGGCCGCCCTCGCCGCCATCGAGAAGTACCGCGTCACGCACAGCCAGTGGGTCCCGACCATGTTCATCCGGATGCTGAAGCTCCCCGAGGAGACCCGCGCCCGGTACGACGTGTCGAGCCTGCGCGCCGCCGTGCACGCCGCGGCGCCGTGTCCCGTCCCGGTCAAGGAGCAGATGATCGACTGGTGGGGGCCGATCCTCCACGAGTACTACGCGGGCACCGAGGGAAACTGCTTCGTCTACACCGACTCCCGCGACTGGCTGGCCCACAAGGGCACCGTCGGGCGCCCCGTCCTCGGGCAGGTCCACGTGTGCGACGAGAACGGCGACGAGGTCCCTCCCGGCACCCCGGGAACGCTGTACTTCGGCGAGGGCCCCGAGTTCGAGTACCACGGCGACGAGGACAAGACCGCGGCGTCCCGCGACCCGAAGGGACGCGGCTGGAGCACCCTCGGCGACATCGGCTACGTCGACGACGACGGCTTCATCTACCTCACCGACCGCCGCGCCTACATGATCATCAGCGGCGGTGTGAACATCTACCCGCAGGAGGCCGAGAACGTGCTCGCGGTGCACCCGAGGGTCGCCGACGTCGCCGTCCTCGGCGTTCCGGACCCGGAGATGGGCGAGGCCGTCAAGGCGGTCGTCCAGCCTCTCGACATGGACGACGCGGGACCCGAACTGGAGGCCGAGCTGATCGCCTACTGCCGCGACCGGCTCGCCCACTACAAGTGCCCCCGTTCGGTCGACTTCCGCGCCGAACTCCCCCGCCACCCCACCGGCAAGCTCTACAAGCGCCTGCTGAAGGACGAGTACTGGAAGGACGCGGCCGCGTCCTGACATGGGACGAGCCCCGGTCCGGAACGTCCCGGACCGGGGCTCGCGGCCGTGCGGTGCCCGATCAGTGCATCGGCATCGGAGCGTCGGCGGCCGGGGGGTTCTCCGGCTTCCGGCGCGGCAGCACCAGCGCGGGCAGGACGGCCAGCACCAGCAGGCCCGTGGCGTACCAGAAGGTGTTCTGGAACGCGTCCGCCATCGGCCCGACGACCTTCGCCATGACCTCCGCGGGCATCTCGCTCATCGCGGCCAGCCCGGCCTCGCCGCCCGCGCCGCTCTCCGCGCCGGGCATCGGCGGGAGCTGCTGGACGAACTGGCGGGCCAGCAGCACCGACATCATCGCCGTGCCGATGGACGCCGCCACCTGCTGGATGATGTTCAGCATCGTGCTCGCGCGCGGCACCTCGTCGTGCACGAGCGGCTGGATGGCCGCGGCCATGGTCGGCATCATCGTCATGCCCATGCCGAGCCCCATCGCGAACAGCGTGGTCCCGAGCGCCCAGTAGGAGGTGTCCTCCTGGACCTGCCAGGCGAAGCCGCCGAGCGACAGGATCACGATGGTGAGACCGCCCAGCACGACCCGTCCGGGGCCGATCTTGTCGGTGAGCCGTCCGCCGATCGGCATGGTGACCATCGCGCCCAGGCCCTGCGGCGCCAGCAGCAGGCCGGAGGCCATGGCGGCCTCACCGCGCACCACCTGGTAGTACAGCGGCATCAGCAGCATGGCGCCCATGAACGCGACGGCGAACAGCACCATCGTCCCGGACGCGGCCGCCACCGAGCGGCGCTTGAGCAGCCGCAGGTCGATCAGCGGGTTCGACGCGGTCAGAGCGCGCGCCACGAACCCGAGCACCAGGACGGCACCCGCCAGCGTGAACGGCAGCGCCTCGGCGGCGAGGAAGTCGCTCAGCTCGCCGCCCTTCGCCAGGCCGTAGATCAGCAGGGCGAGGCCGGGGGACAGCAGCAGGAGCCCGATGAGGTCGAGCCGCTCCGCCGGCTTCGGCGTGTCGGGCTTGAGGATCTTGGCCGCCAGGATCAGCGACACGATGCCGATCGGCAGGTTGATGAAGAAGATCCAGCGCCAGGACACCTCGTCGACGAGGTAGCCGCCGAGGATCGGGCCGAGGATCGGGCCGAGCAGCATCGGGATGCCGACGATGCTCATCACCTGGCCGACCCGCTGCGGGCCCGCCGCCTGGGTCATGATCGTCATACCGGCGGGCATGATCATGCCGCCGCCGAGCCCCTGCAGGATCCGGAACGCGATCAGCGACTCGGGCGACCACGCGAGGCCGGCGAGCATCGAGCCGAGCACGAACAGCGTGATCGAGATCATGTAAAGGCGCTTGGTGCCGAACCTCGCCGACGCCCAGCCCGTGATCGGGATCACGGTGGCCAGGGCGAGGGTGTACCCCGTCGCGACCCACTGGATGGTGGCGAGCGACGTGTTGAACTCGGCGGTGAGCGCGTTGAGGGCGACGTTGACGACGGTCACGTCCAGGATGGACATGATCGCGCCGAGGACCACGACCCCGGCCACCGCGAACACGCCGCGGTCGAGACCTCCGGGTTCCGGTGCCTCCTGGGGGCCGTCCGCCGCCTTGGGAGACGCGGGAGCGGTCAACTTACCTTCCAATCGTCGGGGCCCGCGCACGCGGGCACGCAGGGGCCGGGGATGGTTCGATGGGGGATACCGCAGCAAAATACTGCAGAGACTGACACTTTCGCGAACGGTTAAACTCGCGCGACCTCGGGAGTATTCCGTCCGGGTCTGACAATCTGCCCGGGTCTACGCTGCTCTCCGCGTTCCAGACTCAGACCTCGATCGCGGTCGAGGTCAACCGAATGTGACGGACGCGACATCCTATCCCTCACCTCCGCGTTCACCCCGAATCGACCGTGCCCCGACACAGACCCGCCGCGTCCCCGGAACTCACCGCCGCACCCGAACGGATTCTCGACCGACGCCCGTTGGACACCTTCGGTCATGATCCGCGACGTACGGTGACGAGTGTTTGGAGCCGCGATGACCGTCCGGATGCCCGAGGACCCACTCGCCCAGTCGCTGCTCGCGCTGGAGCGCCCGCGAGACGAGCGTCCGCACCGGCGACCCCGCCTTCCCCTGCACCCACGGCCGCGGCCTCTACGACCACCTGCGCGACCGGCCGTCCGACGGCGCCGTGTTCGACCCGCCATGTTCTCGATCACCGGCCGCCCGCGGACCCGGCCCTAGTGCGAGCGCCTCCTCGACCGCACGGGCCTGCGGCCGACCGGCGTCCCCGCCCGGGGCCCGCCTTCGGAGTCCTGGAGGCGCGCCCCTAAGAAGACCGTGCCGCTTTTTAGGCCGGCATGGTGCCCCGTTCGGACATATCGCTATCTACTGTCCATATCCCCCCAGGGGTCTTCCAAGGGGGAATCATGCACATCTCACATCCCGCACCGGACGTCACCGCGCTCACCGACGCCGTCCCGCTACCGGGCATCGGCTTCCTGCCGGTCAACGCCCACCTCCTGCACGCGGAGCAGCCCGTCCTCGTCGATACCGGCCTGCGCGCCGCGAGCGCGGAGTTCCTCGACGTCCTGTGGTCGCTGGTCGACCCCGCCGACCTGCGCTGGATCTACCTGACCCACCCCGATCGCGACCACACCGGAAGCGTCTTCGAGATCCTCGAGGCCGCCCCGTCCGCCCGGTTGGTCACCACGTTCCTCGGCATGGGCCTGCTCTCGCTCGAACGGCCCGTGCCGCCCGACCGCGTGTACCTGCTGAACCCGGGGCAGTCGCTAGACGTCGGCGACCGCGGCCTGCTCGCGTTCCGGCCCCCCGTCTACGACAACCCCGCCACCACGGCGATCATCGACGACCGCACCGGGACCTGCTTCAGCTCCGACTGCTTCGGCGCCCCGATGACGAGCCGCGACCTCGTGGAGAGCGACGACGTCGCGGCGATCCCGCACGCCGACCTGATCGCCGGCCAGCGGCTCTGGGCCGTGCTCGACAGCCCGTGGCTCTGCGAGGTGGACCGGAACCTCTTCCATTCCTCGCTCCATCCGCTCCGCGACGCCGACCCGCCCGTCGTCCTCAGCACGCATCTGCCGCCCGCGCACCACAGGACCGCGGCGATGCTCGACACCCTCGCGGGCGCCCCGGACGCGCCGCCCTACATCGGCCCCGACCAGGAGGCCTTCCTGAGGTTGCTCACCGAACTGGAGCCCGCGACCGGAGGCCCCGCCCCTCAGAACGGCTGAGGCCCGACCCGGCCCCACGCCACGACGGCCGCCAGGGCGAGGAGGACGACGGGCGCCGCGATCGTCCGGGTCTCCCCGCATGTCGAACGCGGCGGGCAGGACGAGGCCCGCTCCGGCCAGTGCCTCCAGAACGCCGATCGTCCTGACGGCGCCGGGACCGAAGTCCTCGGCGAAACCGAAACCGGACGCGACGTCTGCTCACGGGCGAGCGGCGGCGGCCGACCGATCTCGCGCGCGCGAGCACGGCCGCGAGGCGGGCGCGGTTCGGCCGGGCCTAGGCCGGGGGCAGGCCGAGGGCGCGGGCGATCAGCATGCGCTGGACCTCGGACGTGCCCTCGCCGACCTCGAGGATCTTCGCGTCCCGGTAGAAGCGGCCGACGGCGTACTCGTTCATGAAGCCGTAGCCGCCGAAGATCTGCGTGGCGTCGCGGGCGTTGTCCATGGCGGCGTTCGACGCGACGAGCTTGGCGATCGCCGCCTCCTTCTTGAACGGCTCGCCCGCCAGCAGGCGCGCGGCGGCCGCGTAGTAGGCCAGGCGGGCGGTGTGGGCGCGCGTCTCCATGTCGGCGATCTTGAACTGGATCGCCTGGTAGCGGCCGATCTCCCGGCCGAACGCCTCCCGCTCGCGGACGTAGCGCAGGCACTCGTCCACGCAGCCCTGCGCGAGGCCGACCGACAGCGCGGCGATCGCGATGCGGCCCTCGTCCAGGATGCGCAGGAACTGCGCGTAGCCGCGGCCGCGCTCGCCGACGAGGTTCTCGGCGGGGACGCGGACGTCGTCGAACGACAGCTCGCGGGTGTCGGACGCCGACCAGCCGACCTTCGAGTACTTGCGCCCGACCGTGAAGCCGGGGGTGCCGTTCGGGACGATGATCGTGGAGATCTCGTCGTCGCCGGTGAAGGCCGTGACGGTGACGAACGCGGTGATGTCCGTGCCCGAGTTCGTGATGAACGACTTCGACCCGTTGATGACCCAGGAGTCGCCGTCGAGCCGGGCCGTGGTGCGCATGCCGCCCGGGACGTCCGAGCCGCCGCCCGGTTCGGTCAGGCCGAACGCCGCGAGGTTCTCGCCCGAGGTCAGCCGTGGCAGCCACGCGGCCTTCTGCTCGGGCGAGCCGAACCGGTAGATCGGCATCGCGCCCAGCGAGACCCCCGCCTCCAGGGTGATCGCGACGGACGAGTCGACGCGCGCGAGCTCCTCGAGGGCGAGGCAGAGCGCGAAGTAGTCGCCGCCCATGCCGCCGTGCTCCTCGGGGAACGGGAGCCCGAACAGGCCCATCTTCCCCATCGCGGCGACGATGTCGTACGGGAACTCGCCGCGCTCGTACAGGTCGCCGATCACCGGGGCGACCGTCTCGCGGGCGAACCGCTCGACGGTGCTCCGCAGCTCCTCCTGCTCGTCGCTCAGCTTGAAGTCGATCATCATTGCTCCGTTTCGGGGGACAGGGCCTGCACGACGCGGGACGGGCTCGGACGGCCGAGCCGCCCGGCCATCCACCTGCTGGTCGCGACGAGCTTGCCGAGGTCGACGCCGGTGTCGATGCCGAGACCGTCCAGCATCCACACGAGGTCCTCGGTGGCGAGGTTGCCGGTGGCGCTCTCGGCGTACGGGCAGCCGCCGATGCCGCCGGTGGACGCGTCGACGACCGTGACGCCCGCGCGGAGCGCCGCCAGCGTGTTGGCGAGGGCCTGCCCGTAGGTGTCGTGGAAGTGGACGGCGAGCCGGTCGGTGCCGATCCCGGCGGCGGCCATCGCCTCGATCAGCGCGGTGACGTGCCCGGCGGTGCCGACGCCGATGGTGTCGCCGATGCTGAGCTGCGAGCAGCCGAGCTCCATCAGCCGGGACGCGACGGAGACGACCTGTTCGATCGGGACGTCGTCCTCCCACGGGTCTCCGAAAGCCATCGACACGTAGGCCCGCACCCACAGGCCCTGCGCGCGCGCCCGCTCCACGACGGGCGCGAACATCGCGATGGACTCGTCCACGGTCCGGTTGAGGTTGCGCCGGGCGAACGACTCGGTGGCGCTCCCGAACACGGCGATCTCGGTGACGCCGTTCGCGAGCGCCCGGTCCAGGCCCCGGTCGTTCGGGACGAGGACGGGGTAGCGCAGCTCGGGCGAGCGGGGCAGGACGCCCAGCAGTTCCTCGGCGTCCGCGAGCTGCGGCACCCACTTGGGGTGCACGAAGCTGGTCGTCTCGATCGTGCGCAGCCCCGCGTCCGCGAGCCGGGTGACGAACTCGGCCTTGACGGACGCGGGCACGATCGCCTTCTCGTTCTGCAGGCCGTCCCGGGGCCCGACCTCGTAGATCGTGACCCGCTCCGGCAGGCCCGGCAGCGGTGTGCGCATCGTCATGCCTCCTCGATCACGGCCAGCACCGCGTCCAGGGCGACCTGGGCGCCGGCGCGGACCGGCAGCTTCGCCACGACGCCCGCGCGGGGCGCGGTGACGGTGTGCTCCATCTTCATCGCCTCGACGACCACGAGCGGCTGCCCCTCCGCGACGCGGTCGCCCTCGGCCGCCTTGACGGCGAGGACGGTCCCGGGCATCGGGCTGCGCAGCACCCCGTCGCCCGCCCCGGCCGCCGCGGCGCCGCCCTCGGCGGCGACGTGCTCGCCGAGCGCCCACACGCGCCCCTCGCGGCCGAGCCACAGCGTGTTCCCGTCGCGGGCGGCGGCGAACGCGACCGTCCGCCCGGCGTAGGTGAGGGTGGTGCCGCGCAGGGACGCCTCGACGGGCTCGCCGTCGCCGACGCGGACCCGCGCGGACGACGCCCGCCCCTGCACCCGGACCTCGACGGGCTCCCCGCCCGCGGGCGTGATGATCCAGCGCGTCCAGGCGTGCGCCCCGGGACGCCAGCCGTCCGGGATCGTCCACGGGTCGTCGCCGGACTCGAGGGCGTGCATCCGTTCCAGCGCGGCGGCGGCGAGCACCTCCGGCGGGACGGACGCGTCGCCGGTGAGGTCGCCGAGGGCGCGTTCGACCAGGCCGGTGTCGATGTCGCCGGACGCGACGTCCGGGTGCCGCAGCAGCGCCCGCAGGAACGCGACGTTCGTCGGGACGCCGAGGAGCGTGTACCCCGCGAGGGCCCGGTCGAGGCGGTGCAGGGCCTCGGCGCGGTCCGCCCCGTGGACGATCACCTTCGCGAGCATCGGGTCGTAGGAGCCGCCGACCACGGTGCCGACGTCGAGCCCCGAGTCGACCCGCACGTCCGGTTCGTCCAGTGCGAGGACACGGCCGCCGGTCGGCAGGAAGCCGCGCGCCGGGTCCTCGGCGTAGACACGGGCCTCGATCGCGTGCCCGTCGAGGCGGACGTCGTCCTGCCCGAACGGCAGCGGACGCCCCGCCGCGACGCGGAGTTGCAGTTCGACCAGGTCGAGGCCCGTGACCAGTTCGGTCACGGGATGTTCGACCTGGAGGCGGGTGTTCATCTCCATGAAGAAGAACTCGTCGGGCCGGTCGGCCGACACGATGTACTCGACCGTCCCGGCGCCGGTGTACCCGACGGCGCGCGCGGCGGCGACGGCGGCGGCGCCCATCCGCTCGCGGGCCGCGGCGTCCAGCAGCGGCGACGGCGCCTCCTCGACGATCTTCTGGTGGCGCCGCTGGAGGCTGCACTCGCGTTCGCCCAGGTGGACGGTGTTGCCGTGGGCGTCCGCGAACACCTGGATCTCGATGTGCCGGGGGTTCTCGACGAACCGCTCGACGAGGATGGTGTCGTCGCCGAACGAGCCGCGCGCCTCGCGCCGGGCGGACGCGATCGCGTCCGGCAGGTCCGCTTCGTCCCGGACGAGGCGCATGCCCTTGCCGCCGCCGCCCGCCGAGGGCTTGAGCAGCACCGGCAGGCCGACCTCCAGCGCGGCCGCCCGCAGTTCCTCGTCGGAGAGGCCGGGTTCGTCCCGCCCAGGGACGACCGGGACGCCGGCCGCGGCGACCGTCCGCTTCGCGCGGATCTTGTCGCCCATCGCGTCGATGGCCTCGGCGGGCGGGCCGATGAACACCAGGCCCGCGTCGCCGCAGGCCCGCGCGAACGCGGTGTTCTCCGCGAGGAACCCGTACCCCGGGTGGACGGCCTGCGCGCCCGCCGCGCGGGCCGCGCCGATCACCGCCTCGACGTCCAGGTAGGACGGGACGAGCAGCGCTTCGTCCGCCTCGCGCACGTGCAGGGCTCCCGCGTCGGCCGCGGTGTGGACGGCCACCGACCGCACGCCGAGCCGCCGCAGCGTGCGGAACACGCGGACGGCGATCTCACCCCGGTTGGCGACCAGGACGCTGTCGAACATCAGACCCTCACATCCGGAAGACGCCGTAGCCGACCGGCTCCAGCGGTGCGTTCGCCGCGACCGACAGCCCGAGCCCGAGCACCCGCCGGGTGTCGCGCGGGTCGATCACCCCGTCGTCCCACAGCCGCGCCGTGGAGTAGTACGGATTCCCCTGGTCCTCGTACTGCTCGCGGATCGGCGCCTTGAACCTCTCCTCGTCCTCGGCGGGCCAGTCCTCGCCGCGCGCCTCCATCTGGTCGCGGCGGACGGTCGCCAGGACGCTCGCGGCCTGCTCGCCGCCCATGACCGAGATGCGGGCGTTCGGCCACATCCACAGGAACCTGGGGGAGTACGCCCGGCCGCACATGGCGTAGTTGCCCGCGCCGAACGAACCGCCGATCACGACGGTGAACTTCGGGACGCGCGCGCACGCCACGGCCGTCACCATCTTCGCGCCGTGCTTGGCGATGCCGCTCGCCTCGTACTCGCGCCCCACCATGAACCCGGTGATGTTCTGCAGGAAGACGAGCGGGACGCTGCGGCGGTCGCACAGCTCGATGAAGTGCGCGCCCTTCTGCGCCGACTCGCCGAACAGGATCCCGTTGTTCGCGACGATCCCGACCGGGTGCCCGTGGACGCGCGCGAAGCCGGTGACGAGCGTCGTCCCGTACTCCTTCTTGAACTCCTGGAACCGGCTGCCGTCCACGATGCGGGCGATGACCTCGCGGACGTCGTAGGGCGTGCGGGGGTCCGGCGGGACGACCCCGTACAGCTCCGCCGGGTCGGCGGCGGGCTCCTCGGCCGGCGCGACGTCCCAGGGGCGGGGCTCGCGGGGGCCGAGCGTCCCGACGATGTCGCGGACGATCCGCAGCGCCTGCGCGTCGTCCTCGGCGAGGTGGTCGGTGACGCCGGACGTGCGCGAGTGCAGCTCGCCGCCGCCCAGCTCCTCGGCCGTCACGACCTCGCCGGTCGCGGCCTTCACCAGCGGCGGGCCGCCCAGGAAGATCGTGCCCTGGCCGCGGACGATCACGGCCTCGTCGCTCATCGCCGGGACGTACGCGCCGCCGGCCGTGCACGATCCCATGACGGCGGCGATCTGCGGGATGCCGCGCTGCGACATCGTCGCCTGGTTGTAGAAGATCCGGCCGAAGTGCTCGCGGTCGGGGAACACCTCGTCCTGGCGGGGCAGGAACGCGCCGCCGGAGTCGACCAGGTAAATGCAGGGGAGGCGGTTGTGCAGCGCCACCTCCTGCGCCCGCAGGTGCTTCTTGACCGTGACCGGGTAGTAGGTGCCGCCCTTCACGGTGGCGTCGTTGGCGACGATCACGCATTCGCGCCCGGAGACGCGGCCGACGCCGGTGATGATCCCGGCGCCCGGGGCCTCGTCGTCGTACATGCCGGTCGCGGCCAGCGGCGACAGTTCGAGGAACGGCGAGCCGGGGTCCAGGAGCGTGTCGACGCGGTCGCGGGGGAGCAGCTTGCCGCGCGCGACGTGCCGTTCGCGGGCCCGCTCGGGACCGCCGCGCCCGGCCCGGTCCACGTGCTCGCGCAGCTCCGCGACCAGCGCCTCGTTGTGCGCGGCGTTGGCCTTGAACGCCTCGCCCGCGACGTCGGCGCGCGTGCCGATCTCGGGTCCGGTCATGGTGCCCTTCCCTGTTAATGCTCGTTAACAACTCCGATGTTAATGCTCATTAACAGCGTGCGTCTACACTTGCCGCATGACCTCCCGACCCGCCGAGGCGGCCCCGGACGCCCACGGGCCCGCGGCCCCGGACGCCCACGGGCCCGCGGCCCCGGACGCCCAGGGGCCCGCGGCCCCGGACGTAACCGTGCCCGCGGCGCCGCCGAACCCGCGCCGGGCGGAGCTCCTCGCCGCCGCCGCGGAGCTGTTCGCGCGCCGCGGCTACCACGGCACGTCCATCGGCGACGTCGGCCGCGCCGTCGGGCTCACCGGGCCCGCCCTCTACCGGCACTTCCGCGGCAAGGAGGCCGTGCTCGCCGAGATGCTGCTGGACATCAGCGAGCGGCTGCTCGCCGAGGGCGCCCGCCGCGCCGCCGACCCCGACCCGTCCCGCGCCCTGGACGCGCTGCTGCGCTGGCACATCGCGTTCGCGCTGGACAACCCCGCGCTGATCACCGTGCACGAGCGCGAACTGGACAACGTCCCCGAGGAGCAGCGGCACCGCGTCCGCCGCCTGCAGCGGGCGTACGTGGAGGAGTGGGTCGGCGTCCTGCGCCGCCGGACGCCCGCGCTGGCCGACGACCGTACCCGCGCGGCCGTCCACGCCTGCTTCGGGCTGCTCAACTCCACCCCGCGCAGCGCCGCGGGGCTGGACCGCGCCGCGATGGCCGACCTCCTGCACGCCATGGCCCGCTCGGCCCTGGACGGCGCCGGACCCGCCCCCGGCCGGGCCTAACGGCGCTCCGCCGGCGGGGCGCCGTAGTCGAGCGCGCCCGCGCGCACGGCCCGGTGAACGGCGCGCGCGAGCCGCGCCCCCCACACCGAGCGCGGCCCCGCGAACGGTTCGGGCGTCCCCGCCTCCGGGACGGCGACGCACACGGCGTCCGACGCCGTCCCCGTGCACGGGAACCCGGCCTCCAGGAGCGCCTGCGTCTTCGCCTCCGTGACCGTGACCACCGCGTTCACCAGCGCCCCGTCGGTCAGCGGGACCGGGAGCACGGCGAGGATGTTGATCGTCCCGGGCCGCCACGGCGCGGCCGCGGGCGTCCCGCGGCGCGGCCGCCGGCGGCGGCGGAGCCGCATCGGCGCCAGCTCGGG
>NZ_JBHTJA010000096.1:0-26855 GCF_042675525.1 Actinomadura sediminis | reverse complement strand
CGCGGAACCGCCCGCGCGGCCGCCGTCGGGGCGCCGCCTGCTGGCGCTGCCCGCCCCCGCGCGCACCGGGCCGCGCCGGATCCTGCCGCGCACCGCCGCGTCCCGCGTCCGCGCCCTGTCGGCGCTGGTCGTCGTCGTGCTGCTGGCGCTGCTCGCGGTCACCGCGGCGACGATCGCGCAGGCCCGCGAGGGGATGCGGGTGATCGGGCACGACGCGGGCCCGCAGGTCGTCGCGACCGGCGACCTGTACTCGCAGCTCACCGACATGGACGCGCAACTGGCGAACGCCCTGCTGGCGGGCGACTCCGAACCCGCGGTGCGGGCCGAGGCGCTGGAGCTGTACGACATGAACCGGCTGCGGGCCGGGGAGGCGCTGATCGAGGCGGCCAAGCTCGCCGACGACCCCACCGAGGAGGACACCGCCCGCGCGCTGCTGGACGCTCTCGCCCGCTACGAGCGGCTCGCCGGGGAGGCGCTGCTGCTGGAGCGGCGGACGCAGCACCGGGCCGGGCCGCCGCCGGAAGAGGTCCTCGAGGTCTACCGCGAGGCGACCGACCTGATGAAGCTGGACCTGCTGCCGAAGGCGTACAACCTCACGCTCGACAACGGCGCGCTCGTCCGCGACACCTACGAGGAGCAGCGGTCGGCGGTGCTGACCGGGCTCGCCTGGGTGATCGCGGTGGGCGCCCTGCTGCTGGCGGCGCTGATCGCCCTCCAGGTGTTCCTCGCCGTGCGGTTCCGGCGGCTGCTGAACGTGGGGGCGGCGCTGGCGACGGCCGGTGCGCTCGCCCTCGTCACGGCGAGCGGCCTCATGCTGTGGGGACAGGCGGAGAGCCTGCGCAAAGCCAAGGAACAGGGGTTCGACTCGATCCTGGCCCTGTCGCGCACGCGCGCCATCAGCAACAACGCCGCCGCCGACCAGACGCGGTACCTGCTCGACCCGGGACGGACCGACACGTACGAGCAGGTCTATCTGAGCAAGTCGCAGACGGTCCTCTACGTGAACGCCGGGAACCTCGCCGAGTACAACGCGGCCGTGAAGAACGTGACGTACGAACCGGGCCGCAGCGACTTCCTCGGGTTCCTCGGCACCGAGGCCGACCGGCCGGTCCGGGACGCGGCGACGCGGACGCGCGTCGCCGGCATCTTCGGGACCGTGATCCGGGAGTACCAGGTGTTCCAGCAGCGGGACCACGAGATGCGCCGGCTCGTCGAGAGCGACCGCCGCGCCGACGCCGTCCGCACGCGCGGCGCGCTGACCGAGCAGTTCCGGCGGTACGACGGAGCTCTGCGGGAGCTCGAGGAGATCCGCCGGGCCGCGTTCGAGGAGGCCGTCCTGGACGGCGACTCCGGCACGCGCGGCTGGTACGGCGGGCTGCCGGTCGCGGGCGCCGTCATCGTCGTGTTCCTGCTCGCCGGGATCTGGCCCCGCCTGTCGGAGTACCGGTGGTCGAAGTGAGAGGACGGACGATGCGGCGCTTCGCGAACGCGGGCGGGACGGGGCGGGCGCGGCGCGCGGGGGCCGCGCTGCTCGGCGCGGCGGCGCTGCTCACCGCCGCCGCCTGCGGTGTCGGCGGCGACGGCGACGACGCATCGGTCGCCGCGGCGGAGAAACTGGTCATCGGGGTCAACCGGGACCAGCCGGGCGTCGGCCTGCGGATCGCCGACGGCGACTCCTACGACGCGTTCGAGGGCTTCGACGTCCGCGTCGCGAAGGAGATCGCCCGCAACCTCGGCGTCAACGCCGCGAACGTGACGTTCCGGGAGGTGACGTCCGACAACCGCGAGGAGCTCCTGGAGGACCGCGTGATCGACCTGGTGGTCGCCAGCTACTCGATCACGCCCGAGCGGAAGCTGAAGGCGACGTTCGCGGGGCCCTACTACGTCGCGCACCAGGACGTCATGGTCCGCGAGGCCGACGCCGCCCGGATCCGGAGCATCCACGACCTGGGGGGCGAGCGGGTGTGCCGGGTCGCCGGGTCGACGTCGTTCCCGCGCATCCATGAGGAGCAGGGCGTCCGCGCGGTCCCGGTCGACGCGGGCGGCTACGGCGAGTGCCTGGAGCTGCTCGCGCAGGGACGGCTCGACGCGGTGTCGACCGACGACCTGATCCTCGCGGGGCTGGCGCGGGAGGCGGCCGCCGACGGCCGCTCCATGCGGATCGTGAACGCCCCCATCTCGGACGAACGCTACGGCGTCGCCCTCCGCCGGGGCGACGTGGCCGGCTGCGAGGCCGTCAACGAGGCGATCACGAGGATGTACCAGGACGACACGATCCCGATCCAGTTGGAGCGCTGGTTCGGCCCGACCGAGCTGAACCTGTCGAAGACCGTCCCGCAGTTCGAGGGCTGCGAGTGATCGGCGGGGACGGGATTCCGCAGGCGTTTCAAGACGGATGAGTCCGTCAGGTCAGTGAGATCAGTCGGTTACGTAAGTTCCGGTCGGCCCACATGATCGTAAGTTATGGTCGCGATCAATATTCGGTCCGGTAATCGCCGCCCCGCTCGAGGAGTGCCATGACGACGGTCGTCCTGATCGTGATGTGCGTCGTGGTCGGGGCCCTGGAACTCTACGCGGGCAAGCAGAGCCGGGATCAGGCGCGCGCGTTCACCCGCCGCGTCGACGAGCTGAACGAGCAGGTGACCAAGCAGAACAACGTCCTCGTGACGGTCGGGGAGCAGCTCACCGCCGAACTGGCCCGGGTGAAACGGGACGTGCTGCCCACCCTCGACGACCGGGTCCGCCGCACCACCGGACGCGTCGAGGAACTCGCGGACGTCGTGCACCGCGCGGACGAGTTCGTCCGCACCCAGGCGGGGCGGCTGCGCGACCTGGAGCAGCAGCGCGTCACGCTCGCCGCGCTGCGCCGGAAACTGGCGGAGCTCGAGACGTCGGTGCGCGACGCCGCCGGGTCCGGCGGCGCCGACGCCGCCGGGGACGTGCGCGAGCAGGTCGGCACCGCCCTCGAACGGCTCGCCGACCTCGAACGCGGCGGCGCCGAGATCCTGGAGCTGCAGCGCACCCTCACCCGGACGCTCGAGGACGTCGAGGACGTCGTCGCCGAGCTGCTGCAGTTCACCGAGGGGGCCCTCGACGACGCCGTCACGGCCGCGCTGACCGGCGGCCCGCCCCGGGCCCTGCCCGCCGGCCCCGGCGGCGCACCGGGCCGCGACGCGCGGGACGCGGCCGTCACCGCGACCGGGCGGCTGTGGACCCGCGACGACCAGCTCGAGGACATCCTCACCGACGTCTACGAGCGGTGCGTGCGCGCGAACCGGCTGAGCGTCCGGTTCCGCACGGCCGAGGGCGCGGACGGTCTCGAGCCGGGCTCGCCCGAGCGCCGCCGGTACTTCCTCGGCGGGCAGCTCCCCGACGACCTCGCCGGCGCCTTCAGCGCGCTGCTCATCTCCACCGGCGCCGACCTGCCGCACGGCGGGCTCGCCGGGAACGGCGGCGGGCGGCGCGGCCTCGCCCGGGTCGAGCCCGGCATGCCGGCCGGCGTCGAACCGGCGCGGCCGCCCGAGGACGAGGCGGCGCTGAAGGCGCTGCTGCGCACCCTCGCCGAATGCTCCGGGGGCGTCGCGCAGATCGGCCCGCTGATGGCCGTCCGCACCCGCGACGAGCTGGTGTGCGCCGTCCTGACGGCCGGGCAGTCGCTGGAACTGGAGAGCGACGAGGTCTTCTGGGACCCCGCCGCGGCGGCCGTCCGGCTCCGCCGGCTGCCGTCCCACCAGCTATGGGACCTCACCGCGTGGGCCGCGACCCCCTAGGAGGCGCGTGCGCCGCGACGCCGTAGGCCCGGACCGTCCGCTCCGCCGGGTCCCCGATCCGCACGTACAGGGGGCAGCGGACGTCCCGCGTCACCGGGTCGACCTCCGCGCACAGCCCGACGCCCGCCGCCCGGTCGAGGAACACGACGTTCTCGACGGCGCGCGCCCCGCGCACCGCGTACGGGACCGAGTCGGCGTCCCCCGTGTCGAACAGCTCCTCGAAGGTGAGCCGCCGCGCGAACCGCAGCAGGACGGCCGCGTCCACGACGCGGCTCCCGACGGCCGCCGACGGCCCCGCGACCACGATGCCGAAGCTCGGGTTCTCCCGCCCCCGCACGTAGATCTCCCGGTCGGGTTCCAGGCCGCGGCGCCGTCCGGGCACCTGGAGCCCGAACCCGGCCTCGCCGTCCAGGAACGCGGGCGGGCCGAACCCGTCCCCGGCCCGGCCCGGGACGCGCGCCGCCCCGGCGGGACGCTCCCAGCCCGGCAGGTACACGCCGAGGCCGCGCAGCAGCAGCCGCCAGATGGGCCGCGCCGTGACGTCGGGCGTGAAGTCGACGTCCGGGGCGAAGTCCACGCGGGTCTCGGCGGCCGGATCGGGCGCCGGGTCGAGGCCGGGGCGCGCACCGGCCGCCGTCCCGCCCGGCGCGCCTCCGCCCGCGCCCGCGCCCGTCCCGCCGGGTGCGCCTCCGTTCGTCCAGCCGCCCATGCCGCCGCCCGCACCGCCGCCCATGCCGTCCATCATCAGCCGCCGTCCCGCCGCGCACAACCGGTCGCGGACGTCCGCCGTCCGCACCGCGCGGCCCCTGCACCGGCGGCGAACGGTCGGCTACCGTTGAAGCATCCGGATCATGACGAGGACACCGCCGTGAATCTGCAGGAAATGATGGTCCACCGCGACAACTCGACGCGGACCGTCGACCGCTACCTGATGGCCCACGAAGGGCGCGTCATCGCGGTGCGCCGCCATCCGGCGGTGCTGCTGCCGCCCGTCCTCGCCTTCGTCGCGGGGCTCATCGTCTGCGGCGCCGCCGCCACCGCCACCGGCGTGTTCTGGCTCTGGTGGCTGTGGCTGGTGCCCATCGGCTACCTGCTGTGGAAGGTCGTCGCCTGGTCGATGGAGTTCTTCCTCGTCACCGAGCACCGCGTCATGGTGATCAACGGGGTGCTCAACCGGACGGTCGCGATGATGCCGCTCGCGAAGGTCACCGACATCAACCTGGAGCGCTCGGTCATCGGCCAGATGCTCGGCTACGGCGAGTTCGTGATGGAGTCGGCGGGACAGAAGCAGGCGCTGCGCAACGTCGGCTTCATGCCGTACCCGGAGCAGCTCTACCTGGAGGTGTCGTCGGTCATCTTCGGCACCATCGACGAGTCCCCCGACTGACCCGGCGGCGTCCGTTCAGGTGCCGAACCCGGCGCCGATGCGGTCGAGCGCCCGCAGCCACGGCCCGCGTCGCCCGCCCTCCCGGTCGGCCCGCGCCATCGCCCGCCGCGTCAGCCCGATCGCCCCGTACCGCAGGGGCTCGGGCGGGAACGGGACGGGCTTGTCCCGGACCATCGCCAGGCGCGTGCGCTCGGTCTCCTCGCCGGGCCGGAGCCCGACGCCCAGGAGGTCGAGCATGACGTCCGCGCCGAACCGGGTCGCGCCGACGCCCAGCCCCGTGTACCCCGCCGCGTACGCGACCCGGGCGTCGTGGGCGGTGCCGAAGAACGCGCAGAACCGGGTGCAGGTGTCGACCACCCCACCCCACGCGTGCGCGAACCGGACGCCGTCCAACTGCGGGAACGTGGCGAAGAAGTTCCGCGCGAGGGCCGCGAACGCGGCGGGGCGGCGCTCCAGGCGGGCACCGATCCGGCCGCCGAAGTGGTACACCGCGTCGTAGCCGCCCCACACGATCCGGTCGTCCGCCGTCAGCCGGTAGTAGTGGTAGCGGTTGCCGCTGTCGCCCACCCCCTGCCGGCGCCGCCACCCGACCGCGTCCCGCTGCGCCCGCGACAGCGGCTCGGTGACCAGCGCGTACTCGTACACGGGGACGACGAGGCCGCGCATCCGCCGCAGCAGCGGCGGGAACGCGCCCGTCGCGAGCGCCGCCCGGTGCGCCCCGACCGTCCCGTGGCGGAGGTCCAGCCGCAGCCGACCGCCGTCCGGGCGCAGCCCCGTCACACGGGCGTCCTCGAAGATCCGCACGCCCAGCGAGCGGCACGCGTCCGCCAGCCCCCACGCCAGCTTCGCCGGGTGCACCAGCGCGACCGCGTGCCGGTCCCACAGCCCGGCGAGGTACGTCGGCGAGTCCACCTCGGCGCGGACGCCGTCGCGGCCGAGCAGGATCGGCTCCCAGCCGAGCTCGAAGGCGTGCTCCGCCTCCTCCTCCAGCAGCGGGACCTGCCATTCCTCCGTCGCGACCGTCAGCTCCCCGGTCGGCTCCCATTCCGCGTCGATGCCGTACCGCCCGAGCGTCACCGCGATGGCCCGCAGGTTCTCCCAGCCGAGCCGCTCCAGCGTCTCCATGTCGTCCGGCCACCGCCCGACGCCGTTGAGGAGGCCGTGCGTGAGGCTCGCCGAGCAGAACCCGCCGTTGCGGCCGGACGCCGCCGCACCGATCCGGCCCGCCTCCAGCACGACGACGTCCAGGGACGGGTCGCGTTCCTTCGCGCGCAGCGCCGTCCACAGCCCGCCGTAGCCGCCGCCGACGACCGCCAGGTCGCACGTCCGGCGGCCGGTCGGCGCCGGTTCCGGACCGGGCCGCGCGGCCCCCGCCGTCCAGAACGGGACCGGCTCCGCGTCCGCCAGCGCCCTTCGCACGTCCGCGTGCACGCCCGCCCGTCCCCTCATGTTTCGCCTCGCTTCCCCCCGGCGGGCTCGCCGGTGCGGCGGAACGTGCGCCGGGCCGAGCCGATCGCGATGAGCGCCCCGGCGGCGAAGATCAGCGTTCCCATCACGTTGACCTGCGGCGGCGTCCCCGTCCGCGTCGACCCGTACACCCACAGCGGGAACGTCACCGTCGCGCCGCCGGTGAAGCTCGTGACCACGAAGTCGTCGACGGACAGGACGAACGCCAGCAGCGCGCCCGCCGCCACCCCCGGCCGGATCATCGGCAGCGTGACCAGCCGGAACCGCGTCCACGGCCCGGCGCCCAGGTCGCGCGCCGCCTCCCCCACCGCCGGGTCGAGCCCCACCGCGCGGGCGCGGACCGTCACGGTCACGAACGCGAGCGAGAACATCACGTGCCCCGCCAGGATCGTCAGCGGTCCGCGCGGCACCCCGAACGTGACGAACATCGACAGCAGCGACGCGCCCATCACCAGCTCCGGGCAGGCGATCGCCGTGAACAGCAGCAGGTCGGCCGCCCGCCGCCCCCGGAACCGGCGCCGGGCGAGGGCCAGCCCCGCGCAGGTCCCGGCGACCGTCGTCACGACCGTGCTCGCCAACGCGATCGCCAGCGAGGCGGCCAGCGCCCGGGTGAGGTCGCTCCGGTCGAACAGGTGCGCGTACCAGCGGAGCGTGAACCCCTCCCAGCGGACGTTCTGCCTGCCCTGGAGGTCGTTGAACCCGAAGAGGATCATGACCGCGATCGGCAGCGCCAGCCACCCGATCAGCAGCAGCGTGCAGACGTGCAGCACGTCGACGCGGCGCCCGGCGGCCCTCACCGCGCGGCCTCCAGGACGCCGCGCGTCCCCAGCGTGCGCGCGTACACGAAGATCGCGACGAGCAGGATCGCCGTCAGCGTGAACGACAGCGCCGACGCCACCGGATACGCGCCGGTCTCGAAGTACTCGGCCCGGATCACGTTGCCGATCATGGTGTCGCCCGGCCCGCCCAGCACCTCGGCGTTCACGAAGTCGGCCGACGCGGGGACGAACGTCATGATCGCCCCCGCGAACACGCCGGGCAGCGACAGCGGCAGCACCACCCGTCCGAACGCCTGCACCCGCCCCGCGTACAGGTCGCGCGCGGCCTCGACCGTCCGGGGATCGATCCGCGCCAGCGCCGCGTAGATAGGCAGGACCATGAACGGCAGGAAGGTGTAGGCGAGTCCCGCCACGACCGCGAAGCCCGTGTCGAGCACGTGGAAGCCCGCCGGGAGCAGCCCGTGGTCGCGCAGCGGCCCGAGGAGCGGGCCGTTGTCGGACAGCACGTGCCTCCACGCCACCGTCCGCAGCACGAACGAGACGAAGTACGGCGACAGGATCAGCAGCAGGTACGTCACCCGCCGGCGGCCCGCCCGGAAGGCGATCCAGTACGCCGCCGGGTAGCCGAGCACGATGCACGCCGCCGTCGCCAGGAATCCGTACCAGAGCGAACGGGCGAACGTTCCGCCGTACAGGGACAGCCCGTCGGTGTAGTTCTGCCAGTGCAGCGTCTGCCGGAAACCGTCGACCAGATTCCCCGTCTGCAAGGACAGCGACACCATGAAGGACAGCGGGACCACGAAGAAGGCCAGCAGCCACAGTCCCGCGGGCAGGACCATCAGATAAGGCGCGAAGCGGCCGCGGCCCATCAAGCGCCCCTCACGACGGCCTGGAACGTCTTCTGGTAGACGGCGGCCTCCTCCTGGGAGAGCCGCCGGTAGTGCCGCAGCCGCGCCATGTCGTCACCGGAAGGGAACACCAGCGGGCTCTCGCTCAACCTGGTGAGGTCCTCCTTCCGCTCCCCGGTCGCCGCCGCGGCGTGCCCGGCCACGATGCCCCGGACCTCCGGCACCGGCGTGATGTAGTTGACGAACTCCGTGAGCGGCGCGTTGTTCTCGGGCACGTACAGCCAGTCCATGAGGGCGAGCGCGTCGACCGGGTTCTCGGCGGTCACGGGCACGCACAGGTTGTCCGTCCAGATCGTCCCGCCCTCCTCGGGGACGACGAACCGCACGTCCGGGCTCGTCAGGCTGTAGACGTCCCCGGACCACGCCATGGTCAGCCACACGTCGCCCTTGCTGACCGCGTCCACATAGTTCTGCTCGTAGTACTTGCGGACGATCCCCGAATCCCGCTGCTCCCGCAGTTTCCCGGCCGCCCGCTCCCAGTCCGCCCGCGTCGACTTCTCCGGGTCGATCCCCAGGTGGAACATCCCGAAGTTGCCCAGCTCCTGCGAGTCGCTCATCATCCCGACGCGGCCCTTGTAGCGGGCGTCGAACAACTGCGCGATGCTCGTGACCTCCTCGTCGACGTACCTGGTGTTGTACGCGATCCCCGTGATGCCCGCCTGGTACGGCACCGTGAACTCGTTGCCCGGATCGTAGGAGGGGTCCTTGAACCCCGGTCCCGCGTGCGCCGCGAAGTTCGTGAGCCGGCCGTGGTCGAGCGGGGCCAGATAGCCCAGGCGGCGGCACCGCTCCAGGTGGATCCCGTTCGTCATCACCATCAGGTCGAACCCGATCGACTGCCCCGCCGCCAGCGGCGCCTGGATCTTGCCGAACCACGGGCCCATCTCCTGGATGACCTCGCGATAGGTCACCTCGACGCCCGAATCCGCCTCGAACGCCTCGATCGTCGCCCGATCGTCCTGCATGTAGCCCGGCCAGTTCGCCCAGCGGAGCCGCCCGTTCCGCGACTTCCCCGACCAGAACTCGCCCCCGTCCACCGGCTCCCCGCGGCCCTCGACGCCGCACCCGGCCAGCACCAGTCCCGCCCCCGCCAGCCGCAGGACGTCCCGGCGCCTCACCGCGCACCGCCCGTCGCCCCGGCACCGATCACGTACGAGTGCCGCGGCTCCCACGACAGCCACACCTCGTCGCCCCGATCCGCCACGAGGTCCGCCGTACCGTCGTTCTGCACCAGCACCGACACGTCCGCCCCCGCGGACGTCCGAACGCCGTACCTCGTCGAAGCCCCCTGGTACACGACGTCCGCGACCGTCCCGCGGACCCTGCACGCCCGCGCCGGGGGCTCGTCCGCCGTGAGCCGCACCTTCTCCGGGCGCACCGTCACCTCGAGCCGCGCCCCGACCGGAGCGCCCGGCACCTCGATCCGCCCGTCCGCCCCGTGCCCGATCACCGCCACGCCGCCGGACGCCTCGACGACCTCGCCGTCCAGCACGTTCGACGTCCCGATGAACCCGGCCGCGAACCGGGTCGCGGGCCGCTCGTACACGTCCCGCGGCGTCCCGACCTGCTCTACGCGCCCCTCGTTCATGACCGCCATCCGGTCCGACATCGTCAACGCCTCCCCCTGGTCGTGGGTCACGTACACGAACGTCACGCCCACGTCCCGCTGCAGCCGCTTCAACTCGTCCTGCATCGCCTGCCGCAACCGCAGGTCGAGCGCCCCCAGCGGCTCATCCAGCAGCAGCGCCCGCGGCCGGTTCACCAGCGCCCGCGCCAGCGCCACCCGCTGCTGCTGCCCGCCGGACAGCTCCACGGGCCGCCGCCGCTCCCGCCCCGCCAGGTCGACCATCTCGAGCATCTCCCCCACCCGCGCGCGGACCTCCGCCCTCCCCGCGCCGCGCCGCCGCAGCCCGAACGCCACGTTGTCGAACACGCTCATGTGCGGGAACAGCGCGTACGACTGGAACACCATGTTGACGTCGCGCCGCTCCGCCGGGATCCCGTTGACGCCGCGCCCGTCCAGCCGGACCTCGCCCGCCGACGGCTCCTCGAGCCCGGCGACCATCCGCAGCACCGTCGTCTTCCCACACCCCGACGGGCCGAGCAGCGAGAAGAACTCCCCCGGCGCGACGGCCAGGTCCACGCCCCGCACCGCCGCCGTCCGCCCGTAGGTCTTCTCCACCCCGGCGAGCTCGATGGCCGGAACCACGATCAACCTCCTTCGGACGAACAATGCGCTTCGGGCGATTCTCGTCCCTAATGGGGATGTCCGGACAACGCCCCCGGGCGTACGTTGAGGTGCCGAAGAGGAAGGAGGCCGTCCATGCAGCCGTCGGTTCACCACGACCTTCCCGGCGCCCACGACGACCACATCCACCTCCACACGTCCGCGGAAGAGCATCTCGCCATCCGCAAGGCCGCGGCCCTCATCGGCTGGACGGTCCCGCAGTACGTCCTCTCGGCCGCGCTCGACCGCGCCGAACGGGACCTGTACGAGCACGCGGCGCTCCACGACGTCCACGATCTTCCCGACGATCCGGACGTCCCGTCACCCGAGCCGTACATGGCCATAGCCGAAGCCCTCGGCTGAGCCGTCCGTCCGGTCCCGCCCACCGAGGCACCGGTCCCCGGCCCCGCACGATCCCACCCACGCGCACCCCGGCACGCCCGACCACGCACTAACCCGCCACCCCCACAAGCCCCCAACCAACGTCGCCAGTCGCACCCCACCGATGGCCAGCCACCCCCGAACCGCGCGGCCTGCGGCGGCCCTACGTCGCCCTCACCCGCGCGGTCGGGACGCCCCGCCTCCTGCACACCGAGCCGCTGCTCGATCCGCTGAACGCGGGGTGAGCGGTGCCCGCGCATCCGCCCGTCCGGCAGAATGCCGCTCATGGCTGACTCCGGCGGCACCTGCGTCTTCTGCGAGATCGTGAAGGGAGAACGGCCCGCGCACATCGTCCTCGACACCCCGGACGCGATGGCGTTCCTCGACGCGCGGCCGCTGTTCAAGGGCCACACCCTGCTGGTCCCGCGCACGCACCACGAGACCCTGACCGACGTCCCGCCCGGCGAGCTCGGCCCCTTCTTCGCCCACGCGCAACGGCTCGCCGCCGCGATGGAGTCGGCCCTCGACGCCGCCGGCTCCTTCGTGGCCATGAACAACCGGATCAGCCAGAGCGTCCCCCACCTGCACGTCCATGTCGTCCCCCGCAACCGCAAGGACGGCCTCCGCGGATTCTTCTGGCCCCGCCACAAGTACGACTCCGACGCCGAAGCCGCCGACTACGCATCCCGCTTGGCCACCGCCCTCACCTGACCCGACCGCCCTCCGCCCAGACGCAGACCGCCCAGGGGCCGCGCCGAGACGACCGCGGACGCGTACCCGACGGACCAGGGCGGTGGCCGTGCCGCCGATAGCCCCACACAGCGGCGCCCGCACCACGGCCCAGCAGCACCACAGCCGGGCGCCACACCACGGCCCGGCGCCACACCACGGCCCAGCACAGCACCACGGCCCAGCACAGCACCACAGCCCGGCGCCACACCACGGCCCAGCACAGCAACACGGCCGGGCGCTGCGTCACGGCACGCCGCAGCACCATAGCCCGCCACCACATCACGGCACGGCACGGCACCACGGCCCGGCCCGGCCCGGCGCAGCTCCACAGCCCGCCACCACACCAAGACCCGGCGCAGCACCACAGCCCGGCGCAGCACCACAGCCCGGCGCAGCACCGCCGTCATCGAGCCTCAGGCGGTACCGGCGCACCCCGCCCGGCATGGTCTTCGGCGGGGAGCGCGCGGACGGGCAGGGTTCTGGGCGACGCCGGGTCTGGCGGTCTCCTGCTTCGCTACAGTGCATGCGTGCTCTTCGAGGATGTGGCCTTCCGCTACCGAAGGCGGGGCCCGTGGATCCTTCAGGACGTCGACCTCGCTTTGGAGCCCGGGCGCATCATGGAGGTCACGGGACGCAACGGCGCGGGAAAATCCACTTTCCTCCGGCTGGTCGCCGGTCTGCGGCGGCCAGGGAGGGGCGCCGTCCGTGGGCGGCCTAGCCGGGTCGGGTACGCGCCCGAACGGTTTCCGGTGGACCAGCCGTTCACGGTCCGTTCCTATCTGGCGCACATGGCCTCCATCAGGGGTTGCCGGGCCGACTCGGTCGGCGTGTGGGCGGATCGGCTCGGGTTCGATCGGCTGCTCGACGTGCGGTTGCCGGAACTGTCCAAGGGCAGCGCCCAAAAGGTCGGGATCGCCCAGGCTCTTCTGGACGGCCCCGAACTCCTCGTCCTGGACGAGCCGTTCGCCGGGCTGGACTCCGCCACACGCGACACGCTCCCCGATGTGATCCGCGACCTCGCCGCCGAAGGCACCACCGTCGTGGTCAGCGACCATCAACGGTGCATCGAGCCGCTCCCCGACGTCGGGCGGCTGCGCGTAGCCGACGGCACGGTCACCGCCGTGGACACGGCCGCCCCGGCATCCGTGGTCCTTGAGGTCGTGGTCGCCGAGAAGGAGATCGACACCGTGGAGGCCAAGCTCCGCGCGGAGGGCTACCGGGTGCGGAGGCCCACGCGGTGATCGCGATCGTCCGCTTCCAGGCGGCGGCCTATGTCCGGTCGCTGCGCGTGCTGCACCCGCTGATCGTCGTCATCCTCGTGGTGGCCCTCGTCCTGGCGCAGAGGCCGGGCGGACCCGACGCGGCCGCGCTCGCGGTGGGCACGTTCGGTGACGTGGCGGCGATCATGTTCCCGGTATGGGCATGGGCGGCGCGCGCCCTGCTGGACACGCAGCCGGACGAGCAACGCGCCCTGACGGCGTCCGCGGCGAGGCGCCGCTGGGCGCCCGTCTGGGCGGGGCTGTTCGCCGCCTACGGGGTGAACCTCTGCCTCGGGGTCCTCGCACTCGCGGCTCCTCTCCTTCATGCCGTGTCGTTGGGATCGCCGGGGACCGCGGTGGGGATGGGCCTGGCCCTCAACGCGCTCGTGGCGGCCACGGGCACACTGCTCGGCGCGTGGACCAGCCGGGCCGTCCTCCCTTCGCCCGGGGTCTCGTTGCTGACGCTGCTCGGCGGTGCGACCGCGCTGGTCCTCCTCGGGCTCGGACCGCTCTCCGCCGTCTCGGTCCCGATGATCGACTGGCTGCGGGCGGCCCACGACGGCCCGGGCACGTTCGTCGAGGATTTCCCCGGCATCGCCCTGCACCTGGTGGTCTGGACGGGGCTGGTCGGCGCCGCCTATCTCGCCACCGACCGTTTCCGCTCCTGACCCGGGCGGGCCCGCCGCGCGCGTCCCCGGCCGCGCAGGCGCCCCGCCCGATGGTCGTCACGATCGGCAGGGACGCCGATGGCGAACGACACCCCGGCGGCCAAGAAGGCCGCGTCCCCATCCGCCGCGTAAATGGCCGTCCCCGCCGACCTGAGCCGCCTGCCCGGAGATCTTGTCGACCGGCGCGGCGGCCGGATCGGAACCGTGCCCGCGCGTCGCCGCCGGTTCCAGCCGGGCACACGGTGGCGGCGCCCGCCCGACAGACCCAGCAGCGGCACGCCCCCGAACCACTGCACCGGAGTGCTCCCCGCTGTGCTCCTGGCGCCGCGCCCCCGACACCGCACTCCCAGCCGTGCTCCCGACACCGCGCCCCCGGCCGTGCTCCCGGCACCACGCCCCCGGCCGCACTCCCAGCCGCACTCCCGGCCGTGCTCCCGACACCGCGCCCCCGGCCGCACTCCCGGCACCGCACTCCCAGCCGTGCTCCCGGCCGCACTCCCGGCCGTGCTCATCAGGCGCCGCGCAGTGTTCGGTGCGGCGGGCGGCTGCCCGTCCGGGAGGGATGTGACCGGGTTCGGGCGTGTGTCGGGCCGTTGCCGGGAAGGGCCGGCGGGCCCGCGGCGGTCAGGCGGCTTGGACGGTCAGCCATGCGTCCTCCAATGGATCATCGCGGCGGCCGCAGAAGTAGACGCGGCCGGGGTCGCCCCAGTACCAGCCGAGGCGCGGGTCGGAGTCGAGCTGCAGCAGGAGCCGCCACTCCTCGGCGGCCCGCGCCTCCTCCGGGGAGAGCATCGGAGTGTTCAGGGAGTCGAGGGCGCGCCCCGTGGAGGCGAACAGGCAGTCGGGTTCGACCGGGCGCTGCACCAGGTCCGGCCAGCCGCCGAGCTGGTGCGCCGGAAGCCCGCCGGGGCGGATGTGGCGGGACCACACGGCGTGGAGTTGCTCGTAGACGGCGAGCAGGCCCGGGTACCGCGGCTCCAGGCGGCGGACGGCCGGCTCCCGCGGAGACGGCAGGGACAGGAAAGGCGCGGCGTGCAGGCGGGTCCGGGGGAAGGCCACCGCGCCGGGCGGCGGGGAGGCGCGTTCGACGGCTCGGGTGAACACGCGCCAGCCGTCGCGCTGGGCGGACTCGTCGCCCCAGGGCCGCGGAACCTCGCTGGCGTAGTAGAAGGCGGCGGTCCCCGCGGCGGGGACCCCGGGGATCTCACCGGGCGCCGGGAGGCGGGCGAAGTCGATGGCGCCGAGGAAGTCCAGGGGGCGCCCGCGCCACTCCGGCCAGGGCTCGCCCGGCGGGAGGAGCGGCGTGCCGCCGAAGTGCACCGGGGTTCCGCCCTCCGCGGCGAGCCGGAGGGCCGGGCGGGTCAGGGGGAGCACGGCGGCGAGCGTCTCGGGACTGACGAAGCGCTCGAACAGGTGACGCAGCCGCCTCCGCTGCGCAGTGAGATTGTCCATGCACACAGCGTTGCGCGCCTCGGGACCGGCTCACCACCCCGCCGCAGAACTGTGGATAACTTTCGTCAGCGGCGTTCCAGGGCGTCGCCGAGCCGGGCGAGAAAGGCGTCGACCTCCCGGACGTCGTAGCCGGGTCCGAAGCGGATCACGCGGAAGACGCACGCGCGCACGTCGGCGGGAGTGACCGGCGGCGCCGTGCCGCGCAGGCCGGCGATGACGCGGTCCAAGAACGCGTCGACGTCCCGGACGTCGTAGCCCGTCCGCATGCGAGCGGTGGGGAACCGCGCGTCCTCGATCCAGGACACCAGCCAGTCCGGGTGGACGCGGGGACGGCCCGCCCGGTCGTTGATCGGCCCGGCGGCCTGCAGCTCACGGATGCACTCGCAGACGAGCTCGTCCACCGCGCGGGGGTCGTAGCCGCGCATGACGATGTCGAAGCGGCGGGCGCGGACGTCGTCGGCGGTCAGCGGCGGGCCCCCGTTCAGCGCCCGGCCGATCTCCTCGAGCAGGCCGTCCACCTGCGCCCGGTCGTAGCCCCGGAGGACGACCGGCGGCCGTGTTCCCCTCTTCCCCCGCACCCGTGCTCCTCCGCGCATCCCCGCGCCCCCGGGTGCGGGAGCACACCGCGGGCGCTCAGTCCCTGGTCGAGGCGGCCAGCTGCCCGCAGGCCCCGTCGATCTCCCTGCCCCGAGTGTCGCGCACCGTCACCGGGACCCCGTGGTGCTCCAGCCGCCGGACGAACTCGCGCTCGTCCTCGGGCCGGGACGCGGTCCATTTGGAGCCCGGCGTCGGGTTCAACGGGATCAGATTGACGTGCGCGAGGTGTCCGCGCAAGAGCCTGCCGAGAAGATCCGCCCGCCACGCCTGGTCGTTGACGTCCTTGATGAGGGCGTACTCGATCGAGACGCGGCGGCCGCTGCGGTCCGCGTACGCCCACGCGGCGTCCAGCACCTCGGCGACCTTCCAGCGGTTGTTGACCGGGACGAGGTCGTCGCGCAGCTCGTCGTCGGGCGCGTGCAGCGACACGGCGAGCCGCACCGACATGTCCTCGGCGGCCAGCTTCTCGATGGCGGGGACGAGCCCGACGGTCGAGACCGTGACCGACCGCTGCGAGATGCCCAGCCCGGCGGGCGCCGGGTCGGTGATCCGGCGGACCGCGCCGATGACGGACTTGTAGTTCGCCAGCGGCTCGCCCATGCCCATGAAAACGATGTTGGAGACGCGTCCCGGCCCGCCGGGGACACGCCCGCGGGACAGTGCGCGCGCGCCGGCGGCGACCTGCTCGACGATCTCGGCGGTGGACAGGTTCCGGGTGAGCCCGGCCTGCCCCGTGGCGCAGAACGGGCAGTTCATGCCGCATCCCGCCTGGGACGACACGCACATGGTGGCCCTGTCCGGGTAACGCATCAGCACGGACTCGAACAGGACGCCGTCGAACGCCTTCCACACGGTCTTGAGCGTCTTGCCGCCGTCGCAGTCCATCTCGCGGACGGGGGTGAGCAGGGACGGCAGGAGCGCGGACACGAGCCGGTCGCGGGCCGCGGCCGGAAGGTCGGTCATCTCCGCGGGGTCGTCGACCAGCCGCGCGAAGTAGTGCCGCGAGAGCTGGTCGGCCCGGAAGGGCTTCTCCCCCAGCTCGGCGACCGCCTCGCGGCGTTCCGCCGGGGCGAGGTCGGCGAGGTGCCGCGGCGGCTTGCCGCGCCGCGGGGCGGCGAAGACCAGTTTCGCCGGGGTCTTCTTGGGCGCGGACCCGTCCGGCTGCGCGGCGGTCCCGGTGGCGGGCTCGGTGGTGGCAGACATGGTGCTTCCAGTGTCGCAAACGCACGCGGGTGCCTCGTCCGTGCGGCCGGTCCGATCCGGCGGGACGGACGGCGCGACCGCGCATGGTCTCGGCAGGGTTTCGCGGGCCGCCAAGGTCCCGATCGTTTCCGTTGCCCGGACGGTCCGGCAGGGGCGGGGCGCGCCCGGCTACGCCGGGGCGCCGCTCACATGCTGGGGACGAACAGTTCCAGCAGCAGCCAGACCACGGGGGCGGTCGCGACGAGGGAGTCGAGGCGGTCCATCACACCGCCGTGGCCGGGCAGCAGCGACCCCATGTCCTTGATGCCGAGGTCACGCTTGACCATCGACTCGATGAGGTCGCCGACGGTCGCGGTGACCACCGCGGCGAGGCCGATGACGACGCCGTGCCAGATCTGACCGCCGTCCAGCAGCCACCACACCAGCCAGCCGCCGACGATCATGCAGGTCAGCGCAGAACCGGTGAAGCCCTCCCAGGTCTTCTTCGGGCTGATGGTCGGCGCCATCTTGTGCTTTCCGAGGAACGACCCGGCGAAATAGCCGCCGATGTCGCTGGCCACGGTCGTCGCGATGAAGATCACGATGCGGTGGTCGCCGTCGTCCGGGGCCATCAGCAGCGCGACGATCCCGCCCATGAGGACGAGCCAGCCGCTGGTGAGCGCCCCCGCGGAGACGTCCCGGACGTAACCGTCCGAGCCCTCGGTCATCCGTGTGACGAGCAGTGCCAGGACCGTCAGGGACACCGCGGCGACCACGGCGGTGGAACCCCAGATGTAGGCGACGACGGGGGTCGCCACCATCCCCGTGGCGACCGGGATGAACGGCACCCGGATGTCGCGGCTCTTGAACGCGTCGGTCAGCTCGCGCATGCCGAGGAACAGGAAGAGCACCATGACGCCAAGGAAGATCTCCTTGACGGTGTAGAGCGACACCAGGACGAGCGCGCCGAGACCGGCGCCCACGCCGATCGCCATGGGGAGGTTGCGGCCGGCCTTGCCCGCGCGCGGCTTATCCGGGGAGCCCGCGGGCTCCCCGGCGTCGTCGATTTCCATCACACTTCGAGCAGTTCGGCCTTCTTGTGCTCGAGCAACTCGTCGATCTGCGCCGTGTACCGGTGCGTGGTGTCGTCGAGTTCCTTCTCCGCACGGCGGACCTCGTCCTCGCCCGCCTCGCCGTCCTTGGCGAGCTTGTCGAGGGCGTCCTTGGCGCGCCGCCGGATGTTGCGGATGGAGATCTTGCTGTCCTCGGCCTTGCCGCCCGCGACCTTGATGAACTCCTTGCGGCGCTCCTCCGAGAGGTCGGGGAAGACGACGCGGATGACGTTGCCGTCGTTGGTGGGGTTCACGCCGAGGTCGCTCTCCCGGATGGCCTTCTCGACCGCCTGCATGGAGGACTTGTCGTAGACCTGGACGATGACCATCCGCGGTTCGGGCAGCGTGAAGGACGCGAGCTGGTTGATCGGCGTCGGGGTGCCGTAGTACTCCGCGGTGATCTTGTTGAACATCGCGGGGGTGACCCGGCCGGTGCGGATGGCCTGGAAGTCCTCCTTGGCGACCGCGACCGCCTTCTCCATCTTCTCCTCGGCTTCGAGGAGGGTCTCGTCGATCACTGTGACTCCCGTGTCATCTGGTCGGCCGTGTACCTGGTGCCGCCGCGGCCCCTCCGCGCGGGAACCGTGCGCGTGCACGGCGCCCGCGGAGCGCGGTCGGGCTGCGGTCAGCCCTGCGCCGGGCTGACCAGCGTGCCGATCTTCTCACCCCGGACGGCCCGGACGATGTTGCCCTGCCCCAACAGATCGAAGACCACGATGGGTAGAGCGTTGTCCATGCAGAGGCTGATGGCCGTGGCGTCCATGACCTTCAGTCCCCGCTGTAGAACTTCACCGTAATCCAAATGGTCGAACTTGACCGCCTCTGGATTCTTACGGGGGTCGGCGTCGTAGACGCCGTCCACCTGGGTCGCCTTGAGCACGGCCTCCGCACCGATCTCCAGCGCGCGCTGAGCCGCGGTGGTGTCGGTGGAGAAGAACGGCTGGCCGAGCCCGGCGCCGAAGATGACGACGCGGCCCTTCTCCAGGTGCCGGATGGCGCGCCGCGGAATGTACGGCTCGGCCACCTGGCTCATGGTGATGGCGGTCTGGACGCGGGTGTCGATGCCGAGCTTCTCTAGGAAGTCCTGCAGCGCCAGGCAGTTGATGACCGTCCCGATCATGCCCATGTAGTCGGCGCGACCGCGGTCCATGCCGCGCTCGGCCATGACCGCGCCGCGGAACATGTTGCCGCCGCCGCACACGACCGCGACCTCGACGCCGTCGCGCACCGCCTCGGCGATGCCCTCGGCGACGTGCTGCACGATCTGCGGGTCGATGCCGAGCGGGTCGCGTCCGGCGAACGCCTCGCCCGACAGCTTCAGCAGGACCCGTTTCCAGCCCGCGCCCGGCGCGTGCCGGGCGGACGACGGGGCCGCCGTCGCGCTAGTGGTCGTCTTGTCCGGCACGTCGGCGGCCTCCTCGTTGCGTCCGTCTTCTACCCTGGTCCCCGTTTCCAGAGTGCCCTCAGGACT
This sequence comes from Actinomadura sediminis, assembly GCF_042675525.1. Classification (NCBI taxonomy): domain Bacteria; kingdom Bacillati; phylum Actinomycetota; class Actinomycetes; order Streptosporangiales; family Thermomonosporaceae; genus Actinomadura; species Actinomadura sediminis. The sequence continues at coordinate 7,463 of NZ_JBHTJA010000096.1, read as the reverse complement.
CCCCGACCTTGAACCGGGCGAACCGGACGACCTTGACACCGGCCTCGTCCAGCACCTTCGCGATCGTCTTCTTGCCGTCCTTGACGAACGCCTGCTCGAGCAGGACGAAGTCGCGGAAGTAGGCGTTGACCCGGCCCTCGACGATCTTCGGGATGGCCTGCTCGGGCTTGCCCTCGTCGCGGGTGAGCTGCTCGGCGAGCGCCCGCTCCTTCTCGATCGCCTCGGCGGGGATCTGCTCGCGGTCGAGGTACTTCGGCGCCATCGCCGCGATCTGCTGGGCGACGTCCTTCGCGACCTCGGCGTTCTCGGTGTCCAGCTCGACCAGCACGCCGGTCGTCGGCGGCAGCTGCGGGTCGGACTTGTGCAGGTAGCTGGCGACGTACGCGCCCTGGAAGTGGGCGAAGCGGCGCAGCTCGAGCTTCTCGCCGATCTTGGCGCTGTTCTCCTCGATCAGGGCCTGGACGGTCGTGCCCGGCTCGATCTCGGCGGCCAGCAGCGCGGGCACGTCGGCGGCGCCGGCGGTCGCGGCGAACCGGACGAGACGGTCGGCCAGCTCGATGAACTGCGCGTTCTTCGCGACGAAGTCCGTCTCGCAGTTGAGCTCGAGCATCGCGCCGTTGCCGGAGTCGGCAAAGTACTCGGCGACGAGGCCGTTGGCCGCGGTGCGCTCGGCGCGCTTGCCGACGTCCTTGGCGCCCTTGAGGCGCAGCAGCTCGGTGGCCTTCTCGAAGTCGCCGTCCGCCTCGGTCAGGGCGTTCTTGACGGCCATCATTCCGGCGCCGGTCAGGTCGCGAAGCCGCTTGACGTCAGCGGCGGTGAAGTTCGCCATCGCTCTCTTCGCTTCTCTCGTCGTTGTCGTGGACCCGCGACGATCCCGGCGGCCCGTCACGGGGCCGCCGGGATCGCGGGATCAAGCCTGCTCGGCCTCGGCGCTCGCCTGCTCCGGCTGGGCGGGGGCCTCGGCGGCCGGGGCGCCCTCGGTGCTCTCCGCGGTCTCCGCGCCCTCGGCGGCGGGGGCCTCGGCGGCGGGAGCGGCCTCGGCGGACTGCTTCTCCAGCAGCTCGCGCTCCCACTCGGGCAGCGGCTCGGCGGCGGACGCGGCGCCCTCGGCGGGCTTCTCGTCACCGCCGGCACCGGCGCCGGCGCGGGCGATCAGGCCGTCGGCGACGGCGTCGGCGACCACACGGGTCAGCAGGCTGACGCTGCGGATCGCGTCGTCGTTGCCCGGGACCGGGTAGTCGACCTCGTCGGGGTCGCAGTTGGTGTCCAGGATCGCGACGACCGGGATGCCGAGCTTCTTGGCCTCGTTGACCGCGATGTGCTCCTTCTTGGTGTCCACGATCCAGATGGCGCTCGGAACCTTCGCCATGTCGCGGATACCGCCGAGGGTGCGCTCCAGCTTGTCCTTCTCGCGGCGCAGGCCGAGGAGCTCCTTCTTGGTCATGCCGGAGCCGGCCACGTCGTCGTAGTCGATCTCTTCCAGCTCCTTGAGCCGGGTGAGCCGCTTGTGGACGGTGGAGAAGTTCGTGAGCATGCCGCCCAGCCAGCGCTGGTTGACGAAGGGCATGCCGACCCGGGTGGCCTGCTCGGCGATGGCCTCCTGGGCCTGCTTCTTGGTGCCGACGAACAGGATGGTGCCGCCGTGCGCGACCGTGGCCTTGACGAACTCGTAGGCACGGTCGATGTAGGACAGCGACTGCTGCAGGTCGATGATGTAGATGCCGTTGCGCTCCGTGAGGATGAAGCGCTTCATCTTCGGGTTCCACCGGCGAGTCTGGTGGCCGAAGTGGACGCCGCTCTCCAGGAGCTGCCGCATGGTGACGACGGGTGCCATGGCCCGTGTTCTCCTTGTCTGGCCCGGGCGGGCCGCATTTGGTTGTCTGCCTGCGCCCGGGAGCCGTCCCACCGTCGCCGGCGGCGACGGACCGAGGGGCGGCACCCCACCAGGTCGGTGGCATGCGGACGCGTGAAATCAGCCGCCGGATCTTCCCTGGCGGCTGTGGCCCGGTCTCCCGGGCCGCGGCCCGTCCGCTCACAGGTAGCGGCTTCTCGCCCCTCCGACCGCGTGGTCGAAGGGATGACGGCCTGGCCTCGGCCGGTGTCCTTCTGGAACACCATCACAGATTATCAGGGCCCGGAGCCCTCCGGGAATCAACGGACGCGGAGGTTATCCACAGACCGCGATACCGGCCACGAGCGGCTTGCTCTCCCGGCACTCTTCCGGCATGACCTTGTTCACACTGCTCCTCACCTGCGCGATCACGGCCGGGGCGCCGAGTCCGGACGTCTGGCGGTGGCCGCTCGGCCCGCCCGCGCCGCAGGTGCTGCGCGGCTTCTCGCCGCCGGCGTCCCCCTGGGGCCCGGGGCACCGCGGTGTCGATCTCGCCGCCCGTCCGGGGCAGGCGGTCCGCGCGGCCGGGCCCGGGCGGGTGTCCTTCGCCGACCGGCTGGCGGGGCGCGGCGTCGTCGCGATCACGCACGGACGGCTGAGCACCACCTACCTGCCCGTCCGCCCGAGCGTCCCCGTCGGGCACCGCGTCGCGCCCGGCACCGTGATCGGCCGGGTCGAGGCCGGCCGCTCCCACTGCACGGCCACCTGCCTGCACTGGGGGTTGCGCGACGGAAACGTCTACCTGAACCCCGTCGATCTCCTGCGCCGCCAGGTCAGGCTGCTCCCGTACTGGTCCCCGCCCCCTGCTCCCCGCGAACGGGACGAGTCGGCCCCCGCGGAACCGCGCATGGGGCTGCGGGACGCCACGACGGCGACGGGCGGCGCGCTCACGGGTCTGGTCCTGGCGTACGCCCTGGCGTTCGCCTGGCGCCGCACCCGCCCACACCCGCGCGCACGTCTCCGGACCGGCCGCCTCCGGCCGCCGCCCCCGACACCGCCGGGCGTCATCGACCTGTCGAAGGAGCGGCGCCTGCGCCGGACTCCGTAGGACGCCGCAGGACGCCGGCCGGGGGCGGACGCGCTATTCGTCTCGGGCTCCACGGGGATGGGCCTGGCGGTGCACACGCTTGAGCCTCTCGGACGACACGTGCGTGTAGAGCTGCGTCGTCTGCAGCGAGGCGTGGCCGAGGATCTCCTGGACGCTGCGCAGATCGGCTCCGCCCTCCAGCAGGTGCGAGGCGGCGCTGTGCCGCAGCCCGTGCGGCGCCATGTCGGGCATGCCGCCGACCTCCGCGATGCGCGCGTGGACCATCCGCCGGGCGCTCGTCGGGTGCAGGCGCCGCCCGCGCGCGCCCAGGAACAGTGCGGGGCCGCTGCCCTCCTCCGCCAGGGCGGGACGCCCGGCACGGAGCCAGTCCTCGACGGCGCGGGCCGCGGGCTCGCCCATCGGCACCGTCCGCTCGCGTCCCCCCTTGCCCAGGACGCGGATCGTCCGGTGCCCCGCGTCCAGGTCGTCGATGTCCAGGCCGCAGAGTTCACCGATGCGCACGCCGGTCGCGTACAGGACCTCGAGGACCGCCAGGTCTCGCAGTCCCAGCGGGCCTTCGGCGTCCATCTCGTCCAGAAGCCGCCCCGCGTCGTCCCGGGTCAGCACGGCGGGCAGGGTCCTGCGCCGCTGAGGGGTGCCCAGAAGGAGCCCCGGGTCGCTCTCCAGGGCTCCGATCCGGTGCAGGTGCCCGGTGAACGCGCGGGCGGCCGCCGTCCGGCGTGCGAGCGTGGCACGCGACCGTCCCATCGCGTGCTGCCGGGCCAGCCAGGCCCGCAGCAGCCCGACGTCCAGGTCCGCGGGACGCGTCGCTCCGGCCTCGGCCGCGTGGGCGCAGAGGTCCCTCAGGTCTCCCAAGTACGCGCGGAGCGTGTGCGGCGAGACGTCGCGCTCCGCGCGCAGGTGGCGACCGAACTCCACGACGGCCGCCTCCAGCGCGCCGCCGCCGAGATCCCCGCCCGCCTCGGCGGCGTCGTCCTCGGCCGGGTCGTCCTCGGCTGTGTTGCTCACAGCCGCCACCGTGCGGCGTCGCCTCCGAGGAAGCAAGCACCCCACGCCGGGTTTCGTCCGTTCGGCCCGGAACGCGTCGCCGAGTTATCCACAGGGCGTCGTTCCGGTCACACGCGGCCCCGGCTTCGGGGAGCGTCGAGATCGGAGGTGAGGTCCGTGAAACAGCACATCGACCTGGGGCGCCGCGGCGAGGACGCCGCCGCCGGATACCTGGCCGGCATCGGCTGGACGATCCTCGACCGCAACTGGCGGTGCTCCGAGGGAGAGATCGACATCGTCGCCCACGACGGCCGCGTCCCGGTCGTCTGCGAGGTGAAGACACGCAGGTCGACCCGGTACGGCGACCCGCTCGAGGCGATCACCGGGCCGAAGGCCGCCCGGTTACGCCGGCTGGCCTGGCGATGGGCCGCCGCGCACGGCGTCCGCGGGACGGCCGTCCGGGTGGACGTGCTCGGCCTGGTCGCCGACGGCGACGCCTTCACCATCGATCACCTGAGGGAGGTGTGCTAGATGACGCTCGCCAAGACCCGGTCGGTCTCCCTGGTCGGCGTCGAGGGGTTCCTGGTGGACGTCGAGGCGGCCATCACCAGCGGAGTGCCCGGCCTGCACCTGGTCGGCCTGCCCGACACCGTGCTCAGCGAGGCACGGGACCGCGTCCGCGCGGCGATCTTCAACTCGGACGAGGACTGGCCCAACCGCCACGTCACGGTGTCCCTGTTCCCGGCCAGCATGCCCAAGAGAGGTTCGAACTTCGACCTGGCGATCGCCGTGGCGCTGCTCGCGGCCGCGGAGGTCGTCCCCGCACGATCGTGCGCCGGGCTGGTGATGATCGGCGAGCTGGGGCTGGACGGCCGGATCCGGGCCGTCCAGGGGGTGCTGCCCGCCGTGCTCGCCGCCTCCCAGAGCGGCTGCCGCACCGTGGTCGTCCCGCACGCCAACGCGGCGGAGGCCCGGCTGGTCCCGGACGTGGACGTGGTCTCCGCGCGCACCCTGCGCGGCCTGCTGTGCCTCCTGCGCGACGAGCCGCCCCCGGTCGAGGAGGCCGAGGAGGAACCGGCGCTCGGCGGCCGGTTCGCCGTCGGCCGGAAGGAGACCCCGTCCGATGTCGATCTCGCGGACGTCCGGGGCCAGGCCGACGCCCGCCGCGCCTTGGAGATCAGCGCCGCCGGGGGGCACCACCTCTACTTCTCGGGGCCGCCGGGCTGCGGGAAGACCATGCTGGCCGAGCGGCTGCCGACGCTGCTGCCGCCCCTGGAGCCCGAGTCGGCGCTGGAGGTCACCACCATCCACTCCGTGGCGGGCACGCTTCCGCCGGGCCAGCCGCTGATCAGCCAGCCGCCGTTCTACGCGCCGCACCACACGGCCAGCCGCGTCGCGATGGTCGGCGGCGGCTCCGGCAGGACGCTCCAGCCGGGCGCCGTGTCCCTCGCGCACCGGGGCATCCTCTTCCTCGACGAGGCGCCCGAGTTCCAGCACGGCACCCTGGACGCGCTCCGCCAGCCCCTCGAGGAGGGCCGGGTCCGGATCTGCCGGGCCGAGGGCACGGCGACGTTCCCGGCCCGTTTCACGCTCGTCCTGGCGGCCAATCCGTGCCCGTGCGCGGCGGCCAAACAGATCGACTGCACCTGCGCACCGGGCATCCGGCGCAAGTACGCGACCCGCATCTCCGGCCCCTTGCTGGACCGGATCGACCTGAAACTCGAACTGACACCGGCCAGCCGCGCCGAACTCCGGTACGACCTGGAGTTCGCCGAGACGAGCAAAGTCGTCGCCGAACGGGTCCTCGACGCCCGGGAACGCTCGCTCAAGCGGCTGTCCGACACCCCCTGGCGCTCCAACTCCGAGATCCCCGGGCCGGAGCTGCGCCGCCGCTTCGTCCCGTCCGGCGAGGCGATGCGGAGCGCGGACGACGCGCTCCAGCGCGGGACGCTCAGCGCCCGTGGCCTCGACCGGATCCTGCGGGTCGCGTGGACGATCGCCGACCTCGCGGGCCACGACGAACCCGAGGCCGACGACATCGGCGGCGCGCTCGGCCTGTGGTCGGCGGGACGCCCGTGAACGCCGGACGCGCCGCGCGCGCCGCCCTGTCGGCCGTCGCCGAACCCGGCGACGCCCTCCTCAACCGGATCATCGATCACGTCGGTGCCGAAGGAACACTGGAGGCGGTCCGTACCGGCCGTCCGCCCGACGGCCTGGACGTCACCGCGAAGGAGGCCGCGCGCCTCGAGCACTGGCGGATCCGCCTGGTCGCCGCCGCCCCCGAACAGGACCTGGCCGTGTGCGCCGAACTCGGCGGACGCCTGGTCTGCCCGGGAGACCCGGAGTGGCCCACCACCCTCGACGACCTCGGCGGCGAACGCCCCTACGCGCTATGGCTGCGCGGCCCCGCCGACCTGCGAAGAAGCTGCCTGCACTCGGTCGCGATCGTCGGCTCGCGAGCGGCGTCCTCGTACGGCCTGCACGTCGCGGCGGACTTGGCGGCGGAACTCGCCGACTCCGGCTGGACGGTCGTCTCCGGCGGTGCCCTCGGCATCGACGCGGCGGCCCATCGCGGCTCGATGGCGGCGGAGGGCCCCACCGTCGCGGTCCTGGCGAACGGCTTCGACGTCCCGTATCCAGCGTCGAACGAGGGGCTTTTCGCCGAGATGGCGCGCCGTTCGGTGCTGGTCAGCGAATCACCGCCCGGCACGCACCCGCACCGGCTCCGGTTCCTGGTCCGCAACCGGGTGATCGCCGCCCTGTCCCGCGGCTCGGTGATCGTCGAGGCCGAGGCCCGCAGCGGCGCCCTCAACACCGCCTCGTGGGCCCGCAGGCTCAACCGCGTCGTCATGGCCGTCCCGGGACAGGTCACCTCCCGCACGTCGGTCGGCGTTCACCGGCTCCTCCGCGAGGAGGGCACGATCCTGGTCACCCGCCACGAGGAGGTCATCGAAGCGGTCGGCCGCATCGGCGAGGACCTGGCCCCGGCCCCGCGTACACCGGTCCTCCCCCGCGACCGGCTGGACCCGGTGACCCGTTCCGTCCTGGAGGCGTTTCCCGCCCGCGGCCACGCGGGCCCGGCCCAACTGGCGGCGAAGGCCGGCGTGCCCATGCCGACGGTCAACGCCAAGCTCGGCCTGCTCGCCGCCGGCGGGTTCATCGAACGCGCTCCCGCCGGCTGGCGCCTGACACCGGCCGCCAAGGCCGCACCCGAACCACCCGCCCCCGACGCCGTCCCTATCCGCCCCGGCCTCCCTCCCGATGCGTGACCCATGCCTCCTCTCACCAGCACCGAAGCCACCTGCTCCTGCGAGGCACACGGTCCGACCACGCCCTGCAACGGCCCGGAGCAGCACGGTCCAGAGGAGACACGGGCTGGGGCGCGCGCCACGGAAGGCGGGAGGGCCGCGGGTGGCGGCACGGGGCACACGTACGCCGACGCGGGCCAGGCGGCACGGGAAATGCGGGGGCGCGGTCGAGGCGGCGCGGGCGGCGCGGGCGGCGCGGGCGATGCGGGCGTCGCGGGCGAGGCGGCGC
>NZ_JBHTJA010000095.1:0-27434 GCF_042675525.1 Actinomadura sediminis | reverse complement strand
GGCCCGCGGCGCTCCGGCCCGCGGACGGCGGGTCGGCGGACGGCGGGTCCGAGGACGCGTCGGCGGGACGGGCGTCGGCCGGCCGGTCGTCGGCGCGTCCCGCCTCTCGGGCGGCCTCGGAGCCGCGGGCGTCGTCGTGTCCGGGCTCGCGGTCGGCCTCGTGTCCCGTTTCGGCGCCGGGACGCGGAAGGCGGAACCACACGCCCTTGGTGCGGCGGTCGTAGGTGACGCCCCACGAGTCGGCGAGCGTGGCGATGGAGGGCAGGCCGCGTCCGCTGGAGGCGGTGACACCGGGCATCTCGATGCCGCGGGTGGGGTGCCGATCGCGGACCTCGATCTCGATGTCCGCGCCCTCGAGGCGGCAGGTGACCTCGAAGGACGTCCCGGCGTAGGCGATCGCGTTGGTGGCCAGCTCGCTGGTCGCCAGGATCGCGTCGTCGGAGACGTCCTCCATGCCCCAGTCGGCGAGCACCTTCCGGACGAACCGGCGCGCGTCCGCGACCGCCGCCGCGGCGGACGGGAAGGTGGCCGACGCCGTCTGCCGATCCAACTGTCGTCCCTCGTTCGAAGCGTCCACTACCCGGGTCTGGCTATCGTGACAGACTGGTCGGCCGCCCGGCCAGAAGAGCCGCTCGACGGGGCCGCACCGCGTCTCCGCGCCGGCGGGCGCCGGGCCCCCGCCACGACACGACAGACCGTAACACGAAGACTACGTGCGCGGATGCGCGGTCGTTACCGTCCGTTGACCGGCAGAGTGTGATTCGGGCCCCGGACCGTCCGGCAACGTAGAGTACAGATGCGGCCGGGAGGCCGCGGAAAGCGGCCGGGAGACAAGGGCCCGGAAAAGGAGCCAGTGGCATCCGGTACCCCACGAACGCGGGCCAGGAGGATGAATAGCATGCCGCGCACCGCGTCTCGCGCCCGCTCCGGCGGGTCGCGCGACACAACGCCGCGTTACAGCGACGCCGACCTCGCCCCCCTGCTGAAGGCGCTGGTCGCCGTCCGCGACGGGAAGGCCAAGGCCGAGCTGGACCTGCCCGGTGAGGGCGCCGTGGCGCAGGCCGGGGCACTGCTGGAGGAGATCCGGCAGAACGGCGAGGAGCTGACCGCGGGGCTGTCCCGCGTCCGCCGGGAGATCGGCCGGGAGGGCCGGCTGGGCGGGCGGCTGACCACGGGCACGCTGAAGGGCTCGTGGGCCGGGGCCGTGGACGACGCCAATGCGATCATCGCCAAGCTGACGGACCTGTCCGTCGGGATGCACCAGGTGGTCGAGGCCGTCGCCGCCGGGGACCTGAGCCGCCGCGTCGAGCTGCGGGTCGCGGGCCGGCCGATGCGCGGGGAGCTGCTGCGCATGGCGCGGTCGGTGAACGGCATGGTGGAGCTGCTCGACCAGTTCACCTGGGAGGTCACGCAGTTCGCCCGGGAGGTCGGCACCGAGGGGCGGCTCGGCGGCCAGGCGCCGTCGCGCGGCATGACCGGCCGGTGGCGGGACGTGACGGCCGCGGTGAACGCGATGGCGGGCCGGCTCACGGCGCAGGTCCGCGACATCGCCGAGGTCACCACGGCGGTCGCGAAGGGCGACCTGACCCGCAAGGTCACCGTGGAGGCGACCGGCGAGCTGCAGGAGCTCAAGCTCACCGTGAACACGATGGTGGACCAGTTGTCGCGGTTCGCCGACGAGGTGACGCGGGTCGCCCGCGAGGTCGGCACCGAGGGGCAGCTCGGCGGCCAGGCGCGGGTGCAGGGTGTCAGCGGGGTCTGGAAGAACCTCACCGACAACGTCAACGCGATGGCGAACAACCTGACGTACCAGGTCCGCAACATCGCGCAGGTCACGACCGCCGTCGCCGAGGGCGACCTCGGCAAGAAGATCACCGTCGACGCGCAGGGCGAGATCCTGCAGCTGAAGCTGACGGTGAACCAGATGGTGGACACGCTGTCGGCGTTCGCCTCCGAGGTCACCCGGGTCGCCCGCGAGGTCGGCACCGAAGGGCGGCTCGGCGGCCAGGCGCGGATGCCGGGCGTCAGCGGCGTCTGGAAGGACCTGACGAACAACGTCAACGGGATGGCGTCGAACCTGACGTTCCAGGTCCGCAACATCGCCCAGGTCACCACGGCCGTCGCGCAGGGCGACCTCGGCAAGAAGATCACCGTCGACGCGCAGGGCGAGATTCTGGAGCTGAAGGACACCGTCAACACGATGGTCGACACCCTGTCGGCCTTCGCCGACGAGGTGACCCGGGTCGCCCGGGAGGTCGGCACCGAGGGGCGGCTCGGCGGCCAGGCGCGGGTCCCGGGCGTCAGCGGCGTCTGGAAGGACCTCACCGACAACGTCAACGGCATGGCGAACAACCTCACCATGCAGGTCCGCGGGATCGCGAAGGTGACGACGGCGGTGGCGCAGGGCGATCTGACGCGCCGGATCGAGGTCGACGCGCAGGGCGAGATCCTGCAACTGAAGGACACCCTGAACACGATGGTCGACACCCTGTCGGCCTTCGCCGACGAGGTCAGCCGGGTCGCGCGCGAGGTCGGCACCGAGGGACGGCTCGGCGGCCAGGCGATCGTGCCGGGCGCCGGCGGCATGTGGAAGGACCTCACCGACAACGTCAACGGCATGGCGTCGAACCTCACCTACCAGGTCCGCAACATCGCGCAGGTCGCGACGGCCGTCGCGCACGGCGACCTGACGCGCCGCATCGACGTCAACGCGCAGGGCGAGATCCTCGAGCTGAAGACGACCCTGAACACGATGGTCGACACGCTGTCGTCGTTCGCCTCCGAGGTCACCCGGGTCGCCCGCGAGGTCGGCAGCGAGGGGCGGCTCGGAGGGCAGGCCGAGGTCGAGGGCGTGTCGGGCACCTGGAAGCGGCTGACCGAGAGCGTCAACGAGCTGGCCCGCAACCTGACCACGCAGGTCCGGGCGATCGGCGAGGTCGCGAGCGCGGTCGCCGAGGGCGACCTGACGCGCACCATCACCGTGGAGGCGCGCGGCGAGGTCGCCGAGCTGAGCGACAACGTCAACCTGATGGTCGCGACGCTGCGGGAGACGACCCGGGCCAACGACCAGCAGGACTGGCTGAAGTCGAACCTGGCGCGGATCGGCGGCATGATGCAGGGCCACCGGGACCTGCAGCAGGTCGCGAACCTGATCATCCGGGAGCTGACGCCCACGGCGAGCGCGCAGTACGGCGCGTTCTACCTCGCGGAGCCCGTCGGCGAGGAGACCGAGCTGGTGCTGATCGCCGGGTACGGGACGCGGCGGCGGACGCAGAAGGGCACGGTGCGGTTCGCGTTCGGGGAGGGCCTGGTCGGGCAGGCCGCGCAGGAACGGCGGCCGCTGCTGATCTCCGAGGCCCCCGCCGACTACGTGAAGATCGGCTCCGGGCTGGGCGAGGCGTCTCCGGTCAACATCATCGTGCTGCCGATCGTGTTCGAGGGCACGGTCCTGGGCGCCATAGAGCTGGCCTCGTTCGGCCGGTTCACCGACGTCCACCTGGCGTTCTTCAGCCAGTTGATCGAGACGATCGGGGTGACGCTGAACACGATCAGCGCCAACACCCGCACCGAGGCGCTGCTGGCCGAGTCGCAGCGGCTCGCCGGGGAGCTCCAGGAGCGGTCGGACGAGCTGCAGCGGCAGCAGGCGGAGCTGCGGCACTCCAACACCGAGCTGGAGGAGAAGGCGGCGCTGCTGGCGCAGCAGAACCGCGCGATCGAGATCCAGAACTACCAGATCGAGCAGGCGCGGCGGACGCTGGAGGAGCGCGCCGAGCAGCTGGCGATCTCGTCGCGGTACAAGTCGGAGTTCCTGGCGAACATGTCGCACGAGCTCCGCACGCCGCTGAACAGCCTGCTGGTGCTGGCCAAGCTGCTGTCGGAGAACCAGGGCGGGAACCTGACCGACAAGCAGGTGGAGTTCGCCCAGACGATCTACGACTCGGGCACCGACCTGCTGACGCTGATCAACGACATCCTGGACCTGGCGAAGGTCGAGGCCGGGAAGATGGAGCTGCATCCGCAGCGGCTGTCGGTGCCGGCGCTCGTCGACTACGTGGACGCCACGTTCCGTCCGCTGTCGCAGGACAAGGGCCTGGAGTTCGGCGTGGAGGTGGCCCCGGACGTCCCGGGGACGCTGTTCACCGACGAGCAGCGCCTCCAGCAGGTGCTGCGGAACCTGCTGTCGAACGCCGTGAAGTTCACCGCCGAGGGCGAGGTCCGGCTGCTGGTCGAGCGCGCCGGGGACATCGACTTCACGCTGCCCGCGCTGTGGAACACCCCGGACGTGATCGCGTTCCGCGTGATCGACACCGGGATCGGGGTGAGCGCCGACAAGCTCCAGGTGATCTTCGAGGCGTTCCAGCAGGCCGACGGGACCACCAGCCGCCGCTACGGCGGCACCGGTCTCGGCCTGTCGATCAGCCGGAACATCGCCCGGCTGCTCGGCGGGGAGATCCACGCCGAGAGCAAGCCCGGGCACGGCAGCGTGTTCACGCTGTACCTCCCTGCGCAGTACAGCGAGTCCGACGGGCGGCGCAGGTCGCCGCAGGACGACGCGGTGGCCGAGGCGGACGTCCCCGCGATCGCGCCCGCCGAGGACGCGGGGGACGCGGCGGAGGGCGCCGCCCCGGCCGCCGAGGCCGCGCCCGAGGGCGGCCGGCGGCGCGAGCGGCGACCGGTGCGCGGGCGGCGCCGCGCGGAACCCGACCAGCCCGTGAACGGCATGCTGGAGGAGCCGCCCGCGGACTTCCTGGACACCGTCCTGTCGGGCCGCAAGGTGCTGATCGTCGACGACGACGTCCGGAACGTGTTCGCGCTCACCAGCGTCCTGGAGGGCTACGGGATGGACGTCCTGTACGCCGAGGACGGGCAGGCGGGCATCGACCTCCTGCACCGCAACCCCGATGTGGCGCTGGTGCTGATGGACGTGATGATGCCGGGCCTGGACGGCTACGCCACCACGTCCGCCATCCGGCAGATGCCGCAGTTCGCCGAGTTGCCGATCATCGTGATCACGGCGAAGGTGATGAAGGGCGACCGGGAGAAGAGCCTCGAGGCGGGCGCGTCGGACTACGTGCCGAAGCCCGTGGACGTGGATCATCTTCTTGACGTCATGAGGAACTGGCTGCAACCCTCCATCGTCCGCTGAGGAGAGGAGCGCCACGGGCAGTAGGGTCTGCCGTGGGTGGACGTGTGCGGTCGCGGGCCCGGGCGGCGGGCCGACCGGATCGGAGGGACGCGCGTGGACGACAAGGCGAAGATCCTGCTCGTGGACGACCGCGAGGAGAATCTCATCGCGCTCGAGGCCATCCTCAGCTCCCTCGACCAGGACCTGGTCCGCGCCAGGTCGGGCGAGGAGGCGCTCAAGGCGCTGCTCACCGACGAGTACGCGGTCATCCTGCTGGACGTCGTCATGCCGGGCATGGACGGGTTCGAGACGGCGCGCGACATCAAGCGGCGCAAGAAGACCCGCGACCTGCCGATCATCTTCCTCACGGCGGTCAACAGCGACCCCGACTACGCGTTCCGCGGGTACGCGGCGGGCGCGGTCGATTTCATCTCCAAGCCGTTCGACCCGTGGGTGCTGCGCGCCAAGGTGTCGGTGTTCGTGGAGCTGCACAACAAGAACAAGCAGCTCCGCGACCAGACGACGCTGCTGCGGGAGCAGTCCGCGCTGCTGCGCGAGCAGTCGACGCTGCTGGAGGCCCGGCCGGCGGAGGAGTCGGGGCCGGCGGCGCGGCGGGCGCTCGCCGGACGGCTCGACGAGCTGCTGGCGGCCGTCGAGGAGCAGGCGGAGCTGCTGGGCAAGCGGGTGCCGCCGGCGCTGCGCGACGAGGTCGGCGAGCTGGACCGCCGCCTGGCGGGCCTGCGCGCCGCGCTGGCCGTCGACGGGTCCCCGGTCGAGGGGGCGGTCGTCGCGGAGGGTCCGGCACAGGAGTCCTGACGCCGTTTCTCATCGCGGTCTCATCGGAACGGCGTTTGCACGCCTCAGAGACCTGGTATACCTGTGTGCGTCCAGGCCACTACACAGTGTTACCGGAGGTAGGCATGAACGAACTCCCGTCGAGTCTCGTGCCGGGGCTGCCGCTTCTTGCGGACGAGATCGTCATCCTCGAGGGATGGCGCCAGGAGCTGATCGAGGGCGACCAGAACTGAGCCGCCGCAGGCTCGTCCGAGGGCTTCCCGCCGCGGCGGGGGGCCCTCGGCCCTTGAGGACCGACCATGGGGGGCCGAAAGCGTGAGCACGGCGACGGGGCGGCCCGCGGCGCGCCGGGACGCGGTCGTGGAGCGGCTGCACGGGCACGAGGTGCCCGATCCGTACCGGTGGCTGGAGGACGTCGACGATCCGGACTGCGCCGCGTGGCTGGACGGGCAGGCGGAGGCGTTCGCCAGGCACGCCGGCGGCTGGCCGGACCGCGAGGAATGGCGGACGCGGCTGGCGAGGGCGGCCGCCGCGGGCGGCGCGGCCGTCCCGGTGGTCTCTCCCCCGGTGTGGCGGCGCGGCCGGCGGTTCTTCCTGCGGCGCACGCCGGACATGCAGCTCCCCGTGCTGATGACCGCCGGGCCGGACGAGCCGCCGCGCGTGCTGCTCGACCCGCTCGTCCTGGACCCGTCGGGGGCGACGACGCTGCAGGGCTGGCGCCCCTCTCCGTGCGGCGGCCTGCTGGCCTACCAGCTGGCGCGCCACGGGGACGAGCGGCCGCTGCTGTGGGTGCTGAACGTGGCGGACGGCGGCCTCGTGGACGGCCCGCTGGAACCCGGCCGGGTGACGCCGGTGGCCTGGCTTCCCGGCGGGACGGCGTTCTGTTACATCGACACGCCCGGCCCCGGCCTGGAGGGGGGACGGCGGCTGCGCCTGCACCGCGTCGGTGCCGAGCCCGCCGGCGACCCGGTGCTGTTCGCCACCGACCTCCCGCAGCTTGCGGTCACGAGCGCGCCGGACGGGCGCGTCATGCTCAGCGCCGCGCCCGGAGCCACGTCCGGGAACCTCCTGTGGATCGCCGACGCGCCGGACGGACGCGCGCCCGTCCTGCGCCCGGCGCTCCTGCACGACGGCACCCGCGACGGCACCCGCGCGGCCCTGAAGTTCGCACCGGACGGCGGGGTCCTCGCCGTCACCGACCGAGGCGCGCCCTACGGGCGGCTCTGCGCCGTCGACCCCGCGGACCCGCGCCCCGAGCACTGGCGCACGGTGATCGCGGAGGAGCCCGGCGCCGTCCTCGCCGACTGCGCGACGCTCACCGATCCCGCCACGGGAGAACCGCGGCTGCTGACCGTCCGGACGCGGCACGGGGCGAGCGAGCTGCGCCTCCACGCACCCGACGGGACGTTCCTGCGGGACGTTCCGGCGCCGGGGCACGGCACCGTGACGCGGCTGACCGCGCCGCCCGACGGCGGCCCCCTCGCCTGGTTCGCCTACACCGACTACACGACCCCGCCCGCCGTCCACCGCGTCGACGTCCGCGACGGGTCGTGCGTCCCCGAGGCGCCTCCGGAGCCCGCCGCCCGGGCGATGGCCCGCGCGCGCCCGGAGGTGCGGCGGCTGACCTACGCCTCGCCGGACGGCACGCCGGTGCGGATGCACCTGATCGCGCGGCCCGGCGGCGACGGCCCGCGCCCCCTCCTGCTGACCGCCTACGGCGGGTTCGGGGCGTCCACCCCGCCCGCGTATTCGCCCGCCGTCGCCGCCTGGGTCGAAGCGGGAGGCGTGTACGCGGTCGCGAGCGTGCGCGGCGGCGGCGAGGAGGGCACGGGGTGGCACGCGGCGGGCCGCGGCCGCGACAAGCCCAACGCCGTCGACGACTTCACCGCCGCCGCCCGCGCGCTGATCGACGGCGGGCACACCGCGTCCGACCGGCTCGCGATACGGGGTTCGTCGCACAGCGGATTCCTGGTCGCCGCCGCGCTCACCCGGTGCCCGGAGCTGTACGCGGCGGCGGTGATCACCGATGCCGTCACCGACATGGTCCGGTACCACCGGTTCGGCATCGGGCGGATGTGGACCGAGGAGTTCGGCACCGCCGACGACCCCGAGCAGCTCGCCGTCCTGCTCGGCTACTCCCCGTACCACCGCGTCCGG
This sequence comes from Actinomadura sediminis, assembly GCF_042675525.1. Classification (NCBI taxonomy): domain Bacteria; kingdom Bacillati; phylum Actinomycetota; class Actinomycetes; order Streptosporangiales; family Thermomonosporaceae; genus Actinomadura; species Actinomadura sediminis. The sequence goes on along the minus strand of NZ_JBHTJA010000095.1, from coordinate 19,357 downwards.
GCCGGGACCGCCTACCCGCCGGTGCTGCTCACGTGCCCGCGGACCGACCCGCGGGTCGACTCGATGCACACCCGCAAGATGACCGCCGCGCTGCAGCACGCGACCGCGTCGTCCCATCCGGTCCTGCTGCGCTGCGAGCCCGGCGTCGGGCACGGCGAGCGTTCGCTGTCGCGGTGGCTCGGCCTGCAGACCGACGTGCTCGCGTTCTGCGCCGCCCACACCGGCCTGCGCCTCGGCTAGCACGCGGAGGCGCGGGCCGCCGCGGGGACGGCCGGGTCAGGACCCGGCGGCGAGCTTGGCGCGCGCGGCGGCGATGCGGGCCAGGGTGCGGTCGCGGCCGAGGATCTCCAGCGACTCGAACAGCGGCAGGCCGACGGTTCGGCCGGTGACCGCGACGCGGACGGGCGCCTGGGTCTTGCCCAGCTTGAGCCCGTGCTCCTGGCCGATCCGCTCCAGCCGGTCCTTCAGCTCGTCGGCGCGCCACGGGGCGTCCAGGTACGCCTGCTCGGCGGCCGCGAGGATCTCGGCGGCGGGCTCCTTCATCGCCTTCGTCCAGGACTTCTCGTCGGAGGGCGGCTCGTCCAGGAACACGAAGTCGATCATCTCGACGATCTCCGCCAGCAGCGCGATGCGGGTCTGCGCGAGCGGCGCGAGCTCGGCGAAGACGGACACGTCCACGTCGAACGGCGCCTCCTGCAGGAACGGCAGGCACTCGGCGATGAACTTCTCGACCGGCAGGGCGCGGATGTACTCGCCGTTGAACGCGCGCAGCTTCTTCTCGTCGAAGAACGCCGGGGAGGTGTTGACGTCGTCGATGCGGAACTCGTCGACGATCACGTCCCACGGGACGATCTCGCGGTCGCCGGACGGCGCCCAACCGAGCAGCATCAGGTAGTTGCGCATGGCCTCGGCGAGGTAGCCCTCGGCGCGGTAGTCCTCCAGGGCGACCTTGTCGCGCCGCTTGGACAGCTTCTGGCGCTTCTCGTTGACGATGACGGGAACGTGCGCCCACACGGGCGGCTCGCCGCCGAGCGCCTCCCACAGCAGCTGCTGCTTGGGCGCGTTGGACAGGTGCTCCTCGCCGCGCACGACGTGCGTGATGCCCTGGCTCATGTCGTCGACGGCGTTGGCCAGCAGGAACGTGACCGACCCGTCGGCGCGGGCGATGACGAAGTCCTCCAGGACGGCGTTCTCGAAGACCGGCTTGCCGCGCAGCAGGTCGACGACGACGGTCTGGCCCTCGTCGGGGGTGCGGAAGCGCAGCGCGCGGCCCGGGCCCGGCTCCAGGCCGCGGTCGCGGCAGAACCCGTCGTAGCCCTTGTGCTGGTCGCCGGTGCGGGCGATGACGGCCTCGCGGGCGCAGTCGCAGTAGTAGGCGCGTCCGGCGTCGCGCAGCGTGTGGGCGGCCTCGGCGTGCTTGTCGGCGTTCGCCGACTGGAAGTACGGGCCCTCGTACTGCTCGCCGTCGATGCCGAGCCAGGCCAGGGCGCGGATGATGCCCTCGGTCCATTCGGGACTGTTGCGGGAGGCGTCGGTGTCCTCGATCCGCAGCACCAGCGTGCCGCCGGACTGCGCGGCCATCACCCAGTTGAACAGCGCGGAGCGGGCGCCGCCCACGTGGAACATGCCCGTCGGCGACGGCGCGAATCGTACCCGGATCGAAGACGTTGAAGACATGTCACCAGCGTAGAGCGCGCGGGCACCGGATCGCGCCTCGATTCCCCGGTGCCCGGCCAAATCGGCGTCACGGGCGTTCAGGGCCGCCAGTTCGGGTCGCGGCCGGCGAGCCCGACGAGACGGTCCAGCAGCGGCGCCGACTCGGGGACGGGGACCTCGGGGCCGAACGCCCCGTACTCGCGGCCGACCTCGGCGGTCGGGACGAGCTGCTCCCACGCGTCCTGGACTACCTCGGGCGGGAACCCGGGTTCGCGTCCGGTCGCGACGGCGAGGTCCCAGCCGTGCACGACGAACTCGCCGTACAGGATCCCGCCGATGTACGTGGCGGGCATGCCCTCCTTGTTGCCGACGAGGCTGGTGTTGCCTTCCCAGGCCGCGGGGTCGAGCCACGCCTCGGCCGTCCGCCGCGCCTGTTCCTCGAAGCGTTCGGCCCAGCGCGGCTCGGCGGTGAAGTCGTGGTCCTCCCCCGGTCCGGTCGTGGGCTCCTTGCGGGCCGCGGTCTCGCCCCGGGACGTCCACAGGATCAGGTGGTTGACCAGGTCGCGGACGGTCCATTCCGGAGCCGGCGTGCGGCCGTCCAGCCGGGCCTCCGGTATCTCCAGGACGATCCGCGCCGCGGCCTCGGCGGCGGGGAGCATCCGGTGACGAAGATCCATGACCCCTCCTTCGTTCATGTGTTCGAACCAGCGCGGCCACGCTACGCGGGGCCGGCCACGCCGTCTTGGAGAAACGCGACACGGAACGCGGTGCGGCCGGGCGGGCCCGCTGCGCCCACCCCTACCCGGAGAGGGCGCCGGGCATCCTGGCAGGATCGGCCCATGGCCCCTCCCGCGTCCCCCCTCGACGACCTCGCCGCGTTCCGCGAGGTCGCGGCCGAACGGCTGGCCGCGTTCGCGCACACGACCGTCCCCGACGAGCCCGGCATGCGCCGCGCGGGGGTCGTGCTGTGCGCGCTGGAGCACGACGGCGTGCCGTCCGTGATCCTGATCAAACGCGCCGACCGGGGCCGCAACGCGGGGCAGTGGGGGCTGCCCGGCGGGCGGCTGGAGGACGGCGAGACGCCCGAGCGCGCGGCGCTGCGCGAGCTGCACGAGGAGGTCGGGCTGACGGCGGGCGCGGCCGACGTCCTCGGCCGGCTCGACGACTTCCCGGCCGCGTCGGGGTTCGCGATCACCCCGATCGTGGTGGCGCTGGACGACCCCGGCCCGCTCGTCCCCGACCCGCGCGAGGTCCGGTCGGTGCACCACACGAGCCTGCGGCGGCTCGCGGACGACGACACCCCGCGGTGGGTGCCGCAGCCGGACGGCGGGAACCTGCTGCAGATGTGGCTGGCCCCGGACTGGCGGGTCCACGCGCCGACCGGCGCGATGCTGTGGCAGTTCCGCGAGGTGGTGCTGCTGGGCAGGCGGGCGAGGGTCGCCGACTTCGCGCAGCCCGACTGGACGCGCCACTGACGCCCCGCCGACGCGCCACTGACGCGCCGCCCGGCGGGGGTCGGGCCGGTCTTGGACGGACGGAACCGCCGCGGGGTCAGCGGGCGAGCGCGCGGAGCCAGTCCCCGGCCGCCCGCAGGTGCTCGTCGGTGAGGCCCGTCATGGGGTCGATCCGCACGAGCAGGTGCTCGGCGACGTCCGGGACGGCCGCGACGCGCTCGGCCGCGTCCGGCTCGTCCTCGAACCAGACGAACGGGCGGCCCTCCGCCCAGGCGGCCACGTGCCGTGCTTTCCACGCGCCGAGCGACACGCCCTCGTCCGCGCCGGGGAACCGCGGGATGGGGACGAACGGGAGCGCCACGGGCAGCCCGATCCTCGGGGCGATCCACATGTTGGCGTTGTCGCACCAGTAGCTCGCCCAGGCCAGCTCGGCACCGGTCGACTCGGCCAGGTCGAGCAGCGCCGGCCCGTGGCGCGCGTTGAGCCACAGCTCGTAGGTGACGCCGTCCGGGGAGCACCGGTGCCGTTTGAACCGACGGCTCGGCCTCCGGAACGGGTTCAGCACCCCGTCGACGTCCAGGAGAATCACCGGCGACCCCATACCTGGACGGTAGGCGATCAGGTCGCCGATGGGGAGGTAATTTTCCGCGTTCGGCCGCCGTAGAGTTGATCGTGCCGGACGACACGCCGGACATCACCGGGACGTCGCCCGACGCCCCGTTTTCCGGAGAAGCCGAGGAGCCGCACGCGATGCCCCAGGAACTCACGCTGATGGCGGTCCACGCCCACCCCGACGACGAGGTCCTGGGCACCGGCGGCGTGCTGGCCCGCTGCGCCGCCGAGGGAATCCGGACGGTGCTGGTCACCTGCACCAACGGGGAGCAGGGCGACGACGAGGGCGGCCGCAAGCCCGGCGACCCGGGGCACGACGCGGACGGGGTCGCGCGGCGCCGCCTCGGCGAGCTGGCCGAGTCGGCCGGGCATCTCGGCATCGATCACGTGGAACTGCTCGGGCACCGCGACTCCGGCATGGTCGGATGGGCGGCCAACGACGACCCGGCCGCGTTCGCGAACGTGCCGCTCGACGACGCGGTCGCGCCGCTCGTCGCGCTGATGGAGAAGTACCGGCCGCAGGTGGTCGTCACCTACGACGAGAACGGCGGCTACGGGCATCCCGACCACATCATGGCGCACCGGATCGCGATGGCCGCCGCCGAGCGCAGCGGCGTGCCGGACAAGCTGTACTACACCGCGATCCCCCGTTCGGGCGTCCGGCAGATGATCGAGGGCGCCCGGCGGCTCGGCATCGACCTCGGTTTCGAGCCGCCGGACGACTTCGGCACCCCGGACGAGCTCGTCACGACCACGGTCGACGTGTCGGCGTACACGGAGCAGAAGTTCAAGGCGCTGGAGGCGCACGCGAGCCAGGGCGAGAACATCTTCATCCTGCGCATGCCGGAGGACGTGCGGCCGCTCGTCCTGGCGCGGGAGTCGTTCGTCCGCCGGTTCAGCCGCGTCGCCGCGCCCGACCCGGAGGACGACCTGTTCACCGGGCTCAGGTGACCGCGGCCCCGCCGGGCGGCCGGGGGCCGGGCGTCTCGCCCCGCCGCGCCCGCGCGCGGTAGTGGTCCAGGACGTCCGGGCGCAGCAGGTGCCCGAACCCGGAGCGGTCGAGGCGCAGCGCCAGATTCGCCTCCGTCACGCCCATCGCGGCGGCCGCACGGTGGAGCCGCCAGTCGTGCTCGGCCAGCCGGCCGAGCAGGTGGCCGCGGCGGATCTGGCCGTCCGACAGCCGGAACGTCTTGAGGTAGGCGACGCGGGCGTCGCCGTCCACGATGGCCTCGCCGATGTGGTTCTCCCGCCGGAGCTCGAACGACGGCAGGAACCGCGTCAGGTGGAACCCGTGCAGCCGCTGGACGTGCCGGTACGTCCCGCGCTCGTCGAAGATCCACCGGGCCATGACCTCGTCGTGGAACTCCGCCCACTCCGCCCGGGCGCGGCCGGCCGCGGCGCGCAGGTCGGCCACCGAGCCGATCTCCGCGTCGTCGATCCCGGCCGACACGTCCCCGGCCGGCGCGCCGAGCAGCCCGTGGAGGTAGATCGTCTCGCCGAACAGGTCCTCGACGAGGGTGGCGTGCAGCGCGCGGTAGTCGTCCGGGTGCGGGACGGCGAACGCGCTCGCGAGGGCGTCGGCGACGTAGACGAGCACGCCGCACTGGCCGGGGTGGATCTCGAACACCCGCAGCGCGTCCTCCAGCCCGCGCACCCGGAGGCCGAGGTAGGCCGCCTCGGCGCGCGGCGACAGCCCCTGGTTCACCGCCCGGCGGGACCATTCCTCCCAGGCGATCGCGGGGCCGCCGAAGTGCAGCGCGAGATACCCCTCGACCGCCAGGTGGAGCGGCAGGAAGCGGAGCCGGTCCTTGCCCGCCTTCCGCGCCATGCGCCGGATGGTGCGGATCGGCATCCGCTCCGGCGCGGGCGCGGTGTCGCGCTCCAGGAGGCGGGTGCCGTAGGACGCGGCGGGAAGCCGGTCCCCGTCGTCCCACTGCGCCACGAAGGCGTGCGGGATGTAGGACGCGTAGGACGTGCCGTCGCCGACGTCCACGACGGAGAGCGGCTCCTCGTACGCGACGCGGTGCAGCCGCAGGTTCGGGACGGGCTCGTCGCGCACGAGCGGCACGAGCCGGATCGACCCCCACGTCTGCGCGGGGCGGGTCTCCAGCCCGTCCAGGCTGAACGTCATGGGCTCTCCAGGAAGCGTGCGGTCCGTTCGTCGAGGTGCGCCTGCAGCCTGGGCAGGCCGACGCGTCCCTCGGCGAAGCGGGCGAGCTCGACGAGGGTCGGCAGGTCCTCGGCGTCGCGGATCCCGGCGGTCGGGACGGTCGGCGCCAGCCGGCGGACATCGAAGTCGTCGGCGTCGTACACGGGGTTCAGGTGCGTGATCTGGACGCGCTGCGCGCCGCCGTACCGGTGCCCCGGGTCCAGGCGCGTCCGCCAGATCCGCAGGACGTCCGCGGCGAGGCCGGGCGGCGCGTTGTCCCAGCCGTCCGACACGATGATCAGCCGCTCGGGGCCGGTCTCCAGCGCGGTGAGGACGCGTTCGCCGAGCGGTGTCGGACCGGACGGGTACAGCAGCAGCTCGTCGGTGCGGCCCGACGTCCAGAGCGGCGTGTACTCCTTCGCGAGCGCCTCCAGCAGGTAGGACGCCGCGAGCGCCACGGCGAGCGGGCGGCGCCGCTTCTGCCCGGATCCGGACGTCGAGTGGCTGTCGTCCAGGACGGCGGCCACCCGCCCCCATGAGCCGCGGGCGGTGCCCGCGACCCGCCGCGCGGACGTGCGCAGCGCCTCGGTCAGTTCCGCGCGGCGCCGGGCCCGGTCGTCCAGGGGCAGCGACAGCACGTACGTGGCGAGCCGGGTGAGCGGCATCGTGCGGAGGTCCGCCCCGACGCCCGCGCTTTCCCGCAGGCGAAGCCGTTCGAGCCGCGTCATCCGCGCCTCGATGCGCTCGAGGAAAACGGCGCGGGGCACGTTGTGCCGGGCGGCGAACCCCTCCGCGACCGTGTACGGCAGCTCGTACAGCGCCTCCCGCTCGTAGTGCGCCCGTCGCCACGTCTCGAAGATCGGCGTGCCGAACCGCTTGACGCCGCGCGGCGCGAACAGGAACGCGCCGAGCTCCCCGCCGGCGACGCCGCCGGGGGGACGCGCGTGCGCGTGCCGCATCGCGCTTTTGACGGCGTCGCGGTACTTCACCGCGTCGAAGGCCGGGTCGGGGCGGGCCGCCATCCAGTCCCGCATGATCGCGCGGGTGCGCCGGTTGTTGACGCCGCGGCGGCGCAGCTCACGGAACAGCCGGTAGACGCGCTGCGGCGGCAGCAGTTCGAGCCGCCGCGCGATCAGCCGTCCCTCGCGGCGCCGCCGTTCCACGTCCACGTCGCCCGCCCGCAGCAGCAGGTTCCGGACGATCAGCGCGGCGTTGTGGTCGTTGACGTTCAGCGCGAGCGCGGCCGCGTACAGGTCCCGGTAGTTCTCCAGGATGTACTCGTGCAGGAAGCCGAGGCTGAGCCGCTGCTCGCCCTGCTCGTGGTGGAACTCGCGCTGCCCCGTGGAGGTGATCGCCGCGTTGACGAACATCAGCGCGTCCTCGCACGCGATCAGGTCCGCGAACGTCTCGGTCATGGCGTCTCGGTCATGGCGTCATGCTCCGGCCGGGGAATGGGGGGTGCCGGCCGGGGAATGGGGGGCGCGAGCGGCGAATCATCGCTGTAAAGGCGGGTTCCGGAAGTCGCACCTGGAGTCCCGCGGCCGGCCCCGAAACCGTAGCACCGGCCGGTCAGGGCGGCCCGCTCATTTTTCCCCGCGCTGCGCGCCCTCCCCGTGCTCGGCCGCGGCCCGCAGCATGCGGAGCTGCCCGATCTCGGCGGCGTTCTTCATCAGCTCGGCGTTCACCCAGCCGGCCATGTGGGCGACGGTGTATCCGGCGTCCTCCGGCCAGGGATAGGCGGTGCGGGCGTCGAGGCCGGCTTCGGTGAGGCCGTCGAGTGCCTCCGCCCACTCGACGCGCAGGCCGCGCAGCCACTCGACGGCCTTCTCCTCCCCCGGCCACGCGATCTCCGTGCGGTCGCGCGGGGCCCGTCCGTGCACGTGGTCGAGGGCGGCGCTCCACCACCAGCCGATGTGCCAGGTGATCCAGGCGACGGTGGGAACCGGCACGGGATCGGGCTCGGTCTCGGCGAAGTCCGGTTCCCAGCCGCCGCCGGCGGTGGGGCGGACGGTCCAGCACAGCGGCCCCGGCTCCCATCGGTGGTCGCCGGGGACGAGCCGGTCGAGGTGGTACTCGAACAGGGCCCAGGTGAAGTCGAACTGCCAGCGCAGCAGCTCGGTTCGGGACATGGTCATCGGCCCACCCTGGCAGACCGGCCCGCCCCGGGTCTCCGGATTTTTCCGGGGCGGTCAGGGCCGGTACGTCCCGAAGTACCACTCGTTCCCGTCCAGGTCGCGGGCGGCGTAGTCGCGGGAGCCGTAGTCCTGGTCGGCGAGTTCACGGAAGATCTCCGCGCCCGCGGCCTTCGCCCGGTCGTGGTGGGCGTCGGGGTCGGTCACCACGACGTAGTTGGCCGCCTTCCCGGGGTTGCCGCCGCTGAGCATGAAGACGCCGTCGCCGTGCCGCATCTCGGTGTGGACGATGTTGCCGTCGTCGTCCCGGTGCACGGCCTTCACCTCGAACCCGAACGCCTTTTCCAGCCACTCCAGCGCCTTCTCGACGTCGGTGTAGCCGACGATCGGGCTGATCCCGCCGGTCTTCTCGTTCGCCATGTCGTCCTCCCTGGTCATCGCGGGTTACATGCCCACTCTGCGGGGCCGGGACCGGGCCCGTCTTGGACGGATGTCACCCGCGGGCGGCGTCGCGCTCGGCGGCGAGGCGGCGGGTCTCGGGCGAGACCGGGGCGCCGAGGATCGCGGCGACGACGTCGATCAGGTAGCTGGTGAACAGGCGGTCGTCGGTGCGGGGGCCGGAGCGGGCGCGGCGCGCCACCTCGATGGCGGCGTACCGGACGGCGGTGAACCGGCGGTGCAGACGCGCCGCGTCCTCCTCCAGCAGGGGTTCGACGAGCGCGCGCCAGCGGCACAGGCTGTCGGACGGGTCGTCCAGGACGGCGACCGGGACGATCGGGTCCGGGCGGTTCAGCACGTCCGCCCAGATCTGCAGGAACGCGCGCCCGGACGGGTCGGCGAGGCGCGCCGTGAGGGGGCGGACGAGCGCGGCGGCGAGGGCCCGCACGGCGCCCTCCGGGTCGTCGCCGCCGTCCGCCTCGCAGGCGTCCAGCAGGGCGTGCCGGCGCGCCTCGACCTCGGGGGCGTGCCGCGCGAAGACGGCGCGGACCATCCCCGCGCGGTCGCCGAAGTGATACTGGACGGCCGTCGCGTTGCGGACGCCGGCCTCCTGCACGATCTCGCGGAGGCTGACGGCGTCCACCCCGCGTTCGGCGTAGAGCCGCTCGGCGGCGTCCAGCAGCCGTTCCCGGGTGTCGTTCATCCTGCGCCGTCCCTCACTCGTCTCACTCCTCGCCGATCGTCAGCTCCAGGGCCTCGGCGAACCGCTCGCGCGCCGCCTCCCGCCTGGTCGGCAGGTGCTCGGACGGCCACAGGCCCTCGACCGGCTCGACGTCGCGCAGCAGCTGCCGGGCGAGGGTGATCTTGTGGACCTCGGTGGGGCCGTCCGCGATCGCCATCGCCTGCGCACCCATCATCATGGCGGCGAACGGCATCTCGTTCGACACGCCGAGCGCGCCGTGCAGGTGCATCGCCCGCTGCACCACGTCGTGGTACACCTTCGGCATCGCGGCCTTGACGGCCGCGATGTCCTTGCGGACCTTCCGGTAGTCGCGGTGCTTGTCGATCAGCCAGGCGGTGCGCAGCACCAGCAGCCGGAACTGCTCGATCTCGATCCAGCTGTCGGCGATCTTCTCCCGCGTCATCTGCAGCTTGGCGAGCGGCCCGAAGCGGGTCTGCCGGGACACCGACCGCTCGAGCATCATGTCGAACGCCTTGCGGACCTGCGCGATCGTCCGCATGGCGTGATGGATGCGGCCGCCACCGAGCCGCGTCTGGGCGATGGCGAACGCGCCGCCCTCGTCCCCGAGGAGGTTCTCGGCCGGGACGCGGACGTCCTCGTAGCGCAGGTAGCCGTGCGAGCCCTCGCGTTCCCCGCCGACGCCGACGTTGCGGACGGTGACCAGGCCGGGGGCGTCGGCGGGGACGATGAACATCGACATGCCCTCGTACGCGCTGACGTCCGGGTTCGTGACCGCCATGACGATCAGGAACTCGGCGTGGCGGGCGTTGGAGGAGAACCACTTCTCGCCGTTGATCACCCAGCCGTCCCCGTCGCGGACGGCCCGCGTGGTGAACAGGGTCGGGTCGGCGCCGCCGTGCGGCTCGGTCATCGAGTACGACGAGGAGATCTCGCCGTCCAGCAGCGGCCGCAGGTAGCGATCCTTCTGGGCGGGCGTGCCGAAGTGGGCGATGATCTCCGCGTTGCCGGAGTCGGGGGCCTGGCAGCCGAACACCGACGGCGCCCAGCGCGACCTGCCGAGAATCTCGTTGAGCAGCGCCAGCTTCACCTGGCCGTAGCCCTGGCCGCCGAGGTCGGGGCCGAGGTGGCACGCCCACAGCCCCTTCTCCCGCACCCGGTCCTGCAGGGGCCGCACGAGCGTCTTGTAGCGCGGGTCCGCCTTGTCGTACGGGCTGCCGAGGACGAGGTCGAGCGGTTCGACCTCGTCCCGCACGAAGGCGTCCGCCCAGTCGAGGAGTTCCTGGTAAGCGGGGTCGGTCTCGAAGTCCCATGCCATGGCGCGTCTCCTGCCGTCGGTGGCTGGCGTCCGCTCGATAATGCACGTAACTGAATCAGTAATGCAAGTGCATGACTGTTACTCTCCGGTACCACGCCATGTCGAAGGGACCCGCCGTGCAGCAGCCTGAGCAGATCGACCGGACGCTCGTGGACTTCCAGGTCCTCGCGGGGTGGATGGACGCCCGGGGCCTGCCGGAGGGACCGTTCGAGGACGTCGCTCCGCTCACCGGCGGCACGCAGAACACGCTGATCCGCTTCCGGCGGGGCGGCCGGGAGTACGTGCTGCGGCGCGGCCCCGCGCACCTGCGGGCCCGCACCAACGACGTCCTGCGCCGGGAGGCCCGCGTGCTGGGGGCGCTGGACGGCACGGACGTGCCCGCGCCCCGCCTCGTCGCCGCCTGCCCCGACGAGTCCGTGATGAACGGTGCCGTGTTCTACCTGATGACCCCCGTCGACGGGTTCAACGCCTCCGTGACGCTCCCGGAACCGCACGCGAAGGACGCGTCCGTCCGGCATGAGATGGGGCTGAACGCGGCGCGCGCACTGGCGGCGCTGGGGGCGGTCGACCACGAGGCCGTCGGGCTCGCCGACTTCGGCAAGCCGGCCGGGTTCCTGGAGCGGCAGGTGGGCCGGTGGACGTCGGAACTCGAGTCCTACGGAGCCCTGGACGGCTACCCCGGCCCCGACATCCCGGGACTGGACGACGTCGCGCGCTGGCTCGAGGAACGGCGGCCGGCGACGTGGCGGCCCGGGATCATGCACGGCGACTACCACCTGGCCAACCTGATGTACTCCCCCACCGGCCCGGAGATCGCCGCGATCGTCGACTGGGAGATGTGCACGATCGGCGACCCGCTGCTGGACCTCGGCTGGCTGCTGGCGACCTGGCCGGACCGGGACGACGAGAGCGCCGCGCTCGCCGGGCCGCTCGGCTCCGCGGGCGGGCTGCCCGGCGCGGACGAGCTCGTCGACGCCTACGCGGGCCGCGCGGACGCCGTCACGGGACGCGACCTGTCGTCCATCCGGTGGTACGCGGTGCTGGCGTGCTTCAAGCTCGGCATCGTCCTGGAGGGCACGCACGCCCGCGCCTGCGCCGGGAAGGCGCCGCGCGAGACCGGCGACCTGCTGCACTCGATCACCCTCGGGCTCTTCCGCCGCGCGCAGGCGTTCATCGCCTCCGCCTGACGGGCATCGCCTCCGCCCGAGGGGCCGTGCGAACGCCCGGCCGTGCGAACGCCCGGCCGTGCGAACGTCCGGCCGTGCGAACGTCCGGCCGTGCGATGATCGGCGGCGGAGGTGGCACGATGAGGATCCGCCGGGGCGGCCCGGAGAGCGCGCCCGCGATGCTGGCGATGCTGGACGGCGCGGTGGCATGGCTCGTCCGCGGGGGACGGTCCGGGCAGTGGGGCACCGAGCCCTGGTCGGACGACCCGCGCCGGGTGGAGCGGATCACCGGCATCGCGCGCGACGACGGCGTCTGGGCGACGGAGATCGACGGCCGTCCGGCCGGGTTCATGGCGGCCGGGCCGAACCCGCCGCACTACGTGGACGCGGCCGGCGAACCGGAGCTGTACATCACGCTGCTCGTCACCGACCGCGCGTTCGCCGGGCACGGCGTCGGCGCGGCCCTCATCGGCGAGGCGAGGCGGGAGGCCGCCGCGCGCGGCGCGCGGCTGCTGCGCGTCGACTGTTACGGCGGCGGGGACGGGCGGCTCGTGGAGTACTACCGCCGCAACGGCTTCGAGCCGGTGGCGGAGTTCACGGTCGGCGACTGGCCGGGACGGCTGCTCGCCCAGCGCGTCGATCCGCCGGGCACGCGATGACTTGCGCGCGGGCCGTCCGCGACGCACGCTGGAAGCGACCGGTGGGGCCGGGCAGTCGGTGACGCCCTTACGCCGCACGGACGGCGACCGAGCCGCTCGCCCGTCCCGCCGGTCTGCGCGTCGGATTTCCGCCAGCGCCGTCCGGACGCGCCCGCCATGCTGGAAGGCATGGACGAACACGCACGCGCGTTCCGTTTCGGGGTCGTCGGAGAGTCGATCCGGTCCGGCGCCGAGCTGACCGCGACCGCCCGGCGCGCGGAGGAACTGGGCTACGCGACGCTGACGCTGCGCGACCACTTCGTGCGCGACCCGTTCGGCGACCAGCTCGCGCCGATGGTCGCGCTCGCGTCGGCGGCGGCCGTCACGAGCACCCTGCGGCTGGGCACGATGGTGCTCGCCAACGACTACCGGCACCCGGTGCTGCTGGCCAAGGAGGCCGCGACGCTCGACCACCTGTCCGGCGGGCGGTTCGAGCTCGGGATCGGCGCCGGCTGGCTGCGGACGGAGTACGAGGCCGCCGGGATGCCGTTCGACGCCGCGGGGACGCGCGTCGGGCGGCTGGAGGAGTCGCTGCGCATCCTGCGGAGCCTCCTGTCCGGCGAGACGACCTCGTTCGCCGGCGACCACTACCGGGTCGACGGGCTGACCGTCTTCCCGCGCCCCGAGCGGTGCCCGCCGCTGGTCGTCGGCGCCGGGAGCGCCCGGATGCTCGGCATCGCCGGGCGGCACGCCGACACGGTCGGGATCCTGCCGCGGGCGCTGCCCGAGGGCGCCATCTCCGACGAGATCACCGAGCGGCTCCCGGACACGATCGCCCGCAAGGCCGACCTCGTCCGGGAGGCCGCCGGCGACCGGGACGTCGAACTGAGCATGATGGTGACGCCGCGGTTCGGCGCCGACCCGCGCGCCGCCGCCGCCCGGGTGGCGGTGACGCGCGGCTGGGGCGCCTCCTCCACCGACCTCGTCCTGGACATGCCGTCCCAGTTCGTCGGGCCGCCCGAGCACATCGCCGAGCAGATGACCGAGCGCCGGGAGCGCTACGGGTTCACCTACTACCAGGTGCCCGACTCGGCGATGGAGGAGTTCGCGCCGGTCGTGGCGCTCCTGGCGGGCCGGACGCGTCAGGCGTAGACGGCGTCGTGGAAGGCGATCTCCGCCTCCAGCATCCCGGTGAACCAGCGCGCGAGCCGGTCGTCCGGGACGTCCGCGGGGATCGCGTCGACCTCCCGGGCGAGCGCCTCGACGCCCCGCCGGAACGCGTCGCCCGCGTGCAGGGCGACCCAGTCGGCGACCGGCCCGGCCGGGACGCGGCCCTCCCGGTGCGCGCGTCCGCACCAGGCGAGGTACAGGCTCTCGGCGGCGAACATCACCGTCACCACGGCCGCGTGCCCGCCCTCGCGGGCCGCCGCCAGCGCGAACTCCGACAGCACCGCGCCGCGCGCCGCCGCGCCCGGACGCGCCGGGACCGGCCAGGCCGCGCGGGCGGCGCGGAAGTAGCCGGCCTGCTCGGTGGTCAGCGCGTGCACGGCCGCCGCGTTCCGCTCGATCGCCGCGGCGTCCGGCGCGTCCCAGATCGCCAGCCCGTGCAGCCGCGCGGCGGTGGCGACGAACGACGCCTCGATCTCCAGGTAGTCGGCGTACTCCCGGTCGCCGACGGTCCCCGCGCGGACGTCCTCGGCGAACCGCATGGCCGCGGCCCGCTCCAGCGGCTCGGCGCACGCGTCGAGCAGCGCCCGCGAGCGCGTCACGCCGCGAGCCATTCGACCAGGCCGCCGAACACCTTCGCGTAGCCGTCCCAGTCCTCGCAGAACGGCCGCGGCGCCCAGTGCGGCGAGCAGTCGGAGGTGAACACCGCCGAGCGGCCGGTGCCGTACCCGGCGACGGCGACCAGCGGGTCGCCGTTCAGCGTCGCCAGGACCTCGGTGTTCTCCCGGGGGACGACCCGGTTGTAGCCGAGCAGCACCGGCCAGTCGCCGGCGACGCCGCCGAGCGCGGGGTGGTCGGCGGCCGTGACGGTCGCGCGGGCCCCGGCGGGCAGCTCCACCCGGTCGTCCTCGGGCAGCAGCTCGACGGGGAGCGCCTCGTGCAGCACCGTGTTGCGGAACGCGGCCTTGGCCTCGAACCCGGTGAACGACAGGTACCCGCCGACCATCAGCAGGCCGCCGCCGTCCCGCGTCCAGTCGCGCAGTGCCCCGAGCCGGTCCCGGCCCGGGACGGCCCGCTCGAACACCTCCGGGGCGAGCTGCAGGGAGTTCGCGCCGATGTCCGACAGGACGACGACGTCGTAGGCCGCCAGGGCGTCCGCGTCGCCGGGGAATTCGGCCGGCACCAGATGGGCGGGCATGTGCACCACCTCGTGGCCCCGGCCCTCCAGCGCGTGGCGCAGCGGCTCGACGCCGGTGACGTAGGAGGTGGTGGTGAACGAGTCCACCCCCTTGATGTGGGTGGACTGGGTGACCCAGCTCTCTCCTGCGATCAGGACGCGGCTCACTTGTGGTTCCTCTCTTTCGGACGGGGTCTTACGTGGGGGCCGGCCGGGCGTGCGGGCCGGCCGTGCGGGTCCGTCGTGCGGGCCCGTCGGTCAGGCCGCGGCGGCCTCGAACAGCCGCGCGGGGTTGTCGCGCAGGAGTCCCTCCGCCACCTCGCGCGGCACGCCGAGTTCGGTCAGGCGCCGGACGAACAGGGTCGGCACGTACCGGAAGCCGTTGCCTCCGTAGACGGTGAGCATGCTCTTGAGGAACACGTCGTGGCTGAGCAGCAGCCGCCCGCCGTACCCGTGCACGACGAGCCAAGTGACCGCGCGGGCGGTCTCGTGCGGGGCGGGCGACTGGCCCTCGTCCGGGTAGCGGAACGGCATGCCGATCATGTCGAACTCCAGCCAGACGCCCCGGTCCGCGACCGCGCGCTGGTAGCCGGGGTCGTCGTGCGACGGGTCCATGTGGCACAGGACCACCGCGCCGGGCGGCACGCCGTACTCGTCCAGGACGATGTCGAGGACCTCGTGCGCGCGCCGCCGCCAGCCGGGCAGGTGCACGTAGAGCGGGACGCCGGTCTCCCGCTGCGCGCGGGCCGCGGCCCGCAGCGCGTGCTCCTCGGCGGGCGTGAAGTCCGGCGACACGCCGATCTCGCCGATCACGCCCGGACGGACGCCCGTGCCCTCGACGCCGCCCGAGAACTCCGCGACCAGCTCGGCCGCGAGGCCGCGTTCGTCCGTCCCGGCCAGGTGCGGCGGGTGGTACGGCTCCAGGTACCAGCCGGATCCCATCACGATCCGCAGGCCGCTGCGCTCGGCGAACGCCCGGAGGGCGCGCGGGTCGCGGCCGAGGCCGCCGGGCGTGACGTCCACGACCGTCCCGCCGCCCGCGTCCGCGAAGGCCCGCAGGTCGGCGAGCATCGCGGCGTCGTCGTCCAGCGTGCAGTGGTCCAGGCACGCGTAGGGCTCCTCGCGCAGCAGCCAGGCCAGTTCGGGGGTCGTGCGGGCGTCGCGCAGGAACGCCAGCCCGGGGTCGGCCGGAGCGCCGACCGCCTTCCGGACGTCGTTGCGCAGGTGCTCGTGGGTGAGGGTGAGGCCCAGTTCCGCGCTGGACGCCGGGCCGGTCACCGTGGTCACCTCGACCGCGGCGCCGGGGCCGGGCCGGTCCGGGGTCACGCGGGCTCCTTCGCGCGGTCCCGTCCGCGGCCGCGTCCCATGAGGTGCGCGCCCAGCTCGGCGAGGCCGTGACCGCGCAGGTTGATCCAGATCGCGGCGAGCAGCACCAGGCCGGTGACGATCGGCGTGAGGAACGGGCTCACCCCGAGCAGCGTCAGCCCGTTGGCGATCACCCCGGTGATCACCGCGCCGATGACGGTGCCGGTCATCGTGCCGCGGCCCCCGAACAGGTCGGTTCCGCCGAGCACCACCGCCGCGATCACGGTCAGCTCGAACGCCTGCGCGGAGTTCGCCGACCCGGAGCCCAGCCGGGCCGCGGTCAGCAGCCCGGCGACGCCCGCGGCGAGACCGGTCAGCATCAGCGCCGCCATCTTGATGCGGTTCGTGTTCACCCCGGCGCGGCGGACCGACTCCTCCTGCGATCCGATCCCGTTCACGTAGGTGCCGAACCGGGTCTTGGACAGCAGGACCGCGCCGATCACCACGGTGCCGAGCGCGATCCACGCCAGCGCGGAGAAGCCGAGGAACTCCGCGCGGCCGATCTCGGCGACGTACAGCCGGGCGTCGATCGGGACCGAGAACCCCTCGGTCCACAGCTGCGCCAGCCCGCGGATCACCGACATCGTCGCGAGCGTGACGATGAACGGCGGGATCCGGTGGTACGCGGACAGGTAGCCGTTCACCGCGCCCCAGAACAGCCCCGCCAGCAGGGCGGCGACGATCACGAGCGAGGAGTCCCAGCCCGCCCGGAGCATCTCCGCGGTGAGGACGGCGACGAACGCGACGGTCGACCCCACCGACAGGTCGATCTGCCCGGTGGTGATCACGAACGTCATCGCCACCGCGACGATCAGCGTGATCGCGACCTGGGTCGCCAGGTTCGACATGTTGCCGAACGTCAGGAAGTTGTCGGAGGCGATCCCGAAGGCCGCGAACAGCACGACGGTAACGCCCGCCATCGCCAGGGTCGCCTTGTTGGCACGTTCCCACACGCCGGGCGTCTCGGCGCGGACGGTGGGCGCGGGCGGGGCCTGCACGCTCATGTCAGGCCACCTCCTCGGTGGACTCGGGCCCGGTCGCGGCGCCGGAACGGGTGATCAGGGCGACGAGCCGCTCGATGTCGAGCGCGGACACCGGCTCGTCGTCCACGCTGCGGCCCTCGTACATGACGGTGATGCGGTCGCAGACCTCGAAGAGGTCCTGCAGCCGGTGGGTGATCAGGATGACGCCGACGCCCCGCGCCGCGACGTCCTTGATCATCGCGAGGACCTGGCGGACCTCGGCGACCGCGAGCGCCGCCGTCGGCTCGTCCAGGATCAGCACCCGCGGCTTGAACGACACCGCGCGGGCGATCGCCACGGCCTGCCGCTGCCCGCCGGACAGGTGCCCGATCTCCTGGTACGTCGACGTGACCCGGACGTGCAGCTCGGACAGCGTCTCGGCGGCCCGGCGGTGCATGGCGCGGCGGTCGATGAACGGGCCCCGGCGCGGCTCGCGCCCGAGGAACAGGTTGCTCGCGACGTCGAGCGTGTCGCACAGCGCGAGGTCCTGGTAGACGATCCCGATCCGCTCGCGGCGCGCGTCCGCGGGGCTGCCGAACCGCACCTCGCGGCCGTCGATCGCGATCGTCCCGGTGTCGTGCCGCAGCGCGCCGGCCAGGACCTTCATCAGGGTGGACTTTCCGGCGCCGTTGTCGCCGACGAGGCCGAGGACCTCGCCCGGCGCCAGCGTGAGATCGACGCCGCGCAGCGACTTCACCGCGCCGAACGACTTGGTGATGCCGCGCAGTGAGACCAGGGGTGCTTCGGCCATCACTTCTCCAGGTAGTACAGGTATTCCGAAACGTTCGCGGGCGTGACGATCTGGGTCGGGACGGGCACGTCCGCGGGTGCGGACCGGCCGCAGGCGAGGTCGATCGCGGCGTTCATCGCCTCGTAGCCGAACTCGAAGGTGTTCTGCTGGACGACCCCGACGATCCAGCCGGCCCGGAGCCCGTCCACGGCCTGCTGGGACAGGTCCCACCCGACGACCTCGATGTCCTCGGCGCGCTCCTGGCTGCGGACGGCCGCCGCGAGGCCGATCAGCGCGGGCTCGCCCGTCGCGTACGCGTAGGGCAGGTCGGGGTCGCCGGTCAGCAGGTTCTCCGCTGCGGACTGGGCCTGCTCCTGGATGTTGCGGCCGTCCACCACCGTTCCGATCTCCATGCCGCCCGCGGTGACCGCGTCGGTGAAGCCCTTCTGCCGCTCGTTCTGCACGGTGCTGTTGAGCGCGCCGACGACGCCGACCTCGCCCTTCCCGCCGGACAGCTCCAGCAGCTCCTCGGCGATCCGCTTCCCGCCCTCGGCGTTGGCGGTGCCGACCTGGGTGGCGACGGCCGGGTCGTCGACGGTGGCGTCCACCGCGACGACCGGCACCCCGGCGGCCTTCGCGCGCCGGATCGCGGGCTTGATGCCCTCGGTGTCGACCGCGTCCACGATGATCGCGTCGAAGTCGTCGGCGACCAGGTTGTCGATCGCGTTCGCCTGCTTCTGGGAGTCGTCGTCCCCGTTGACGACCTGCATGTGCGCCCCGGCCTTGTCGGCGACCGTCTTCGCGCCCGTGTTGATCTGGTTGAAGAAGAGGGCCTGCAGGTTGATCGGGACGACGCCGATCCTGGGCGGCCGTCCGTCCACCTCGCAGGGCTCCGCGACCCGCTCGGGCGGCGGCGGTCCCTTCTCCGTGGCCTTCTTCTCGGCCGCGATCTCGCGCCTGGCCTGCACGTCGCACCCGACCGTCGCCGTCAGCAGCAGGCAGAGCGCGACAACGGCCCGCACCGTGCGTCGCATCATGTCTCCTCTCGATGGGGCCGGGCGGGCGCGGCGGGGGCGTCCGGAGCCGGTGTGCGGGTGTCGTTGGGGCGGGGGGCGTCCGTTCGGGGAGCAGTGGCCCGGGGAGCAGTGGCCCGGGGAGCGGTGGTCCGGGGAGCAGTGGCCCGGGGAGCAGTGGCCCGGGGAGCGGTGGTCCGGGGAGCAGTGGCCCGGGGAGCGGTGGCCCGGGGAGCGGTGGTCCGGTGGTCGTCCGGTCGGGCGTCGTTCTCGGCGCGGATCCGGGACAGGACGGACGCGCGGTGCGGCAGGCCGTCCCGCGCGCCCGGGCGGGTGCACGACAGCCCGGCCGCGACGGCGGCCACGCGGGCCGCGTCCGGCGGGGCGGCCCCCCTGTCGAGTTCCGCGAGGTAGACGCCCGCGAAGCAGTCCCCGGCGCCGGTGGCGTCCACGGCCGTCACCCGGATCGCCGTCCCGGCGTGCCGCGCCCCGTCCGGACCGAACATCGTCCAGCCGCGGGCACCGTCGGTGACCACCAGGTTCACCCGGTGCGCGGCGGCCTCGGCGAGCAGCGCCGCGTCCGCCTCGGCGCCGGTGCCCGCGCCGCCGGCGAGGAACGG
>NZ_JBHTJA010000094.1:0-27498 GCF_042675525.1 Actinomadura sediminis | reverse complement strand
CGCGCTGCCGGCCGCCCTGGCCGCCGCGGTCGCGGGCGCGCTGCCGCTGGCGGCCGCCGCCCTCGCGGTTCTCACCGCGGTCGCGCTGGCCGTCCCGGTTGTCGCCGCGGTCGCGGCCGCCCTGGGAGTCGTCGTCGCCGTCGCGGTTCTGCCGGTCGGCGCGGTCGGCGCGGTCGGCCCGCTCGCCCCGGCCCTCGGACGCCGCGCGGCCGTTCTGCCGGCCGCCGCGCTCCCCCTTGTCGCCGCGCTCGGGCTTGTCGCCGCGCTCGGGCTTGTCGGCGGGCTTGTCCGCCTTCTCGCCCTTGTCGGCGGCCTTCTGCGGCTTCTGCGGCTTCTCGGCCTGCTCGGCCTGCTCGCCCTTGTCGGACGGCGCCTGCTCGGGCTCGGGAGCGGCCGCGTCGTCGGACGCGTCGCGCTTGGCGGTGGTGCGGGTGCGCCGGGGGCGTTCGGTCTTGGCCGGGGCAGCGGCTCCCTGCTCGCTCCCCGCCGAGCCCTGCCCCTGGCCGCCGCCCTGCTTCTCCTGGATGGCGGCGATGAGCTGGCTCTTGCGCATCCCGGTCGTCCCGGTGATGCCGAGCTCGGACGCGAGCTTCTTCAGCTCGGGAAGCACCATGGCCGACAGGCCGGTGCCCTGCCGGCGGCGCCGGGGGGTGGCGGCGGGCTCCGCGCCGGCCTCGGCGGCGGTCGTGCCGGATGCGTCCGTCAGGAGTTCGCTGGATTCGCTCACTAAGGGTCCTTCCCAGGGAGCGGGTGTTGGCCGGCGTTCGGCCAGTCAACCCGGTAGTGCGGCCCGGCGGGGGCGCCGAGTCGGGCTCCGCTGCTCACGATGGGGTCGCGAGCCGCGATGTCTGGGCACAGCCAGATGATGGTCGGGACGGTTCGCTCGTGCGTGTCCCGGGTCCCGCCACGTCCGAAGTTTCGCTGGAATGCGTGACATCGGGATGCCACGGTCTCGGGAAGCCTAGTACGCGGGACCGACACGGCCGAAAGGCCGATCTGGCGACGCGCGGCTGACGAGCACGCTGCCCCGGACGGGGCATCTGGTGCGGCATTCAGCCTAACATCACCAGGGCGCACTGCTATTCCCCAGAGGTCGATGTCTTCGCATTTTACCTCGGTGGATCTCGCCGGATCCGGTACCGGCGGGAGCGGTGTGCGGGCGCGCTCCAGCGGTGCCGGGGGTCAGGGCCGGACGGGCGGTTCACCGGCCACGACGTGCGCGCCGCGGACCGCGACCTGCAACGGGTGTTCGTGCCACCCATTACCCACTTCAAGCTCCATCGAATCAACTTGTGATGCAGTTGTGAAGGCCAGGACAGTAGGACCTGCCCCGGAAATCACGGCGGGGACGCCCGCGTCGCGCAACCGCGCCACGAGCGCCGCGGAATCCGGCATCGCCGGGGCCCGGTAATCCTGGTGCAGCCGGTCCTCCGTGGCGTCCAGCAGGACGCCGTCGAGGCCCGCGGTGAGCGCGGCGACGAGCAGCGCGGACCGTCCGGCGTTCGCGGCCGCGTCGGCGTGCGGGACCGTCTCGGGCAGCAGCCCGCGCGCGCGCTCGGTGGCCAGGCGTTGCTCCGGGACGAACGCCACGACCTGGTCGATCCGGGACTCGAGCCGCACGAGGCGCGGGCCGTCCGGTGCCGTCCACGCGACGGTCAGCCCGCCCGCGAGGCACGGTGCGACGTTGTCGGGATGCCCCTCGATCTCGGTCGCGAGCCGAAGCACCTCGTCGTCGTCAAGGACCGAACCGTCCGGGTGCAGCGCGCGCGCCGCGACGAGCCCGGCGATGATGGCGGCCGACGACGACCCGAGCCCCCGGCTGTGCGGGATCCTGTTCCGGCACCGCAGCCGGACGCCCTTCGGCTGCCCCGGACCGGACCCGCCCAGTTCGGCGATCCGCTCGAACCCGGCCCGCAGCGTCGTGACGATCAGGTGCCGTTCGCCCCGGCCGGCGACCTCGGCGCCCTCCCCGTCCACCTCGATCTCCGTCGCGTCGCCGGTCACCGCGACCTCGACGTCGTCGTGCAGCGCCAGCGCCAGGCCGAGCGAGTCGAAACCCGGCCCCAGGTTCGCGCTGGTCGCGGGCGTCCGCACCGGCACCGGCGCCTGCGGCCACCCCATCTAGGTGAGGCCCAGCGCGGAGGCGGCGGCGTGCGCGTCGACCTTCACGGTCGTCGGCGCGGGCGCCCCGGAGATCGCCCAGTCGGGGTCCTTGAGGCCGTTTCCGGTCACCGTGCAGACGACCTTCGAGCCGCGCTCGACGCCGCCCCGCTCGCTCGCCTGCAGCAGCCCCGCGACGCTCGCCGCGGACGCCGGTTCCACGAACACGCCCTCCTCGCGGGCCAGCAGCCGGTACGCGGCGAGGATCTGCCGGTCGGTGACCGAGTCGATCGCGCCGCCCGACTCGTCCCGCGCGTTGATCGCGAGGTTCCACGACGCGGGGTTGCCGATCCGGATCGCCGTCGCGATCGTCTGCGGCTTCAGCACCGGCTCGCCCTTGACGAACGGCGCGGCGCCGCTCGCCTGGAACCCCAGCATCCGCGGCCGCTTCGACGCCGCCCCGTCGTCCGCGTACTCCTTGTAGCCCATCCAGTAGGCGGAGATGTTGCCCGCGTTCCCGACCGGGAGGCAGTGGACGTCCGGGGCGTCGCCGAGCGCGTCGACGATCTCGAACGCGGCCGTCTTCTGCCCCTGCAGCCGGTACTTGTTCACGCTGTTGACCAGCGCGACCGGGTAGTCCACTGCGAGCTTCTGCGCGAGCTCCAGGCAGTCGTCGAAGTTGCCGTCGACCTGCAGCAGCCGCGCGCCGTGCACCAGCGCCTGCGCCAGCTTCCCCATCGCGATCTTGCCCTGCGGCACCAGCACCGCGCAGGTCATCCCGGCGCGCACCGCGTACGCCGCCGCCGACGCCGACGTGTTGCCGGTGGACGCGCAGATCACCGCCTTCGCGCCCTCCTCGGCCGCCTTGCTGATCGCGACCGTCATGCCGCGGTCCTTGAACGAGCCGGTCGGGTTCGCGCCCTCGACCTTCAGATGCACCTCGCAACCGGTCAGCTGGGACAGCCGGTGGGCCGGGACGAGCGGCGTGCCCCCCTCCAGCAGCGTGACGACGGAGGTCTTCTCCGTCACCGGGAGCCGGTCACGGTACTCCTCGATGAGGCCGCGCCACGCGCGGGCGTTGGGGTTCACGTCGTTCTCCTTGCCGACCTGCGGTCCCTACCCAGACCGCCGCACGACCTGCGATGTCGTGCGAATTCTAGTGCGTTGCGGACGCGCCGGACGCGTCCCGTCAGTCCTCGCCCTCGACCCGCATGACGCTCGCCACCTCGCGGACGATCGACAGCCCCCGCAGCCCCTCGACCGTCGCGGACAGCGCGGCGTCCGGCGCCCGGTGCGTCACCACGACGAGCTGCGCGTCCTCGCCCATCCCGACCTGCCGGACGGCCTGGATCGACACCCCGTGCCGGGCGAACTCCTCCGCGACGGTCGCGAGCACGCCCGCCTCGTCCGCCACGTCCAGCTGGATGTAGTAGCGGGTGACGGTCTCGCCCATCGGCAGCACCGGCAGCTTCGCGTACGTCACCTCCACCGGGCCCGGCGTCCCCCCGGCGACGTTGCGCGCCACCGCGACCAGGTCGCCGAGGATCGCCGACGCCGTCGGGGCGCCGCCCGCGCCCGCGCCGTAGAACATCAGCGACCCCGCCGACTCCGCCTCCACGAACACCGCGTTGTAGGCGTCCCGGACGCTCGCGAGCGGGTGCGACCGCGGGATCATCGCGGGATAGACCCGCACCGAGACCCCGCGCCCGTTGCGTCCGTCCTCGGACGGGACGCGCTCGCAGATGGCCAGCAGCTTGACGACGCAGTCCATGCCCTTGGCGCCGGCCACGTCACCCGGACTGACCTCCGTGATCCCCTCGCGATGCACGTCGGCCGCGGTAACAGGCGTATGGAAGGCGAGCTGCGCCAGGATGGCGGCCTTGGCGGCGGCGTCGAAACCCTCTACGTCGGCCGTGGGGTCCGCTTCCGCGAACCCCAGCGCCTGGGCCTCCTCCAGAGCGTCGTTGAACCCCGCGCCATGCGTGTCCATCTGGTCGAGGATGTAGTTCGTGGTGCCGTTCACGATGCCCAGCACCCGGTTCACATGGTCGCCGACCAGCGACTCCCGCAACGGCCGCAGCAGCGGGATCGCCCCCGCGACGGACGCCTCGTAGTACAGGTCCGCGCCGTACTCGCGCGCGGCGGCGAACAGCGTCGCGCCGTCCTCGGCCAGCAGCGCCTTGTTCGCCGTGATCACGGACTTGCCCGACTTCATCGCCTCGAGCAGCAGCGTCCGCGCCGGCTCGATCCCGCCGATCACCTCGACGACGATGTCGACGTCGTCCCGGGTGACCAGCGCCTGCGCGTCCGTCGTGACCAGCTCCGCCGGGACGCCCGCGCGGACCCGGTCGGGCCGCCGCACGGCGATCCCGGCCAGCTCCAGCGGCGCGCCCACCCGCGCGGCCAGGTCGTCCGCCTGCTCGTGCAGCAGCCGCACGACCTCCGTGCCGACGACGCCGCAACCGAGCAGCGCCACCCGCAGTCGGCGTTTCACGCTTCGACCTCCGCATCCAGCCGCAACAGGTCCTCGACGCCCTCCCGCCGGACGATCACGCGCGACCTGCCGTCCTTCACCGCCACCACGGCGGGCTTCGGGACGTGGTTGTAGTTACTGGCCATCGAACGACAGTACGCACCCGTCGCCGCGACCGCGACCAGATCCCCCGCCGCAATATCTTCGGGGAACCACAGGTCGCGCACCACAATGTCGCCGCTCTCGCAGTGCTTGCCGACAAGCCTACTGAGCATCGGCCGGGCATCCGACGACCGGCTCGCCAGCACGCCGGTGTACTCGGCCCCGTACAGCGCGGTCCGCAGGTTGTCGCTCATCCCCCCGTCGACCGACACGTACGTCCGCAGCCCCTCGACGTCCTTGACCGTGCCGACCTCGTACAGCGTGACGCCGCCCGGACCGACGATCGCGCGCCCCGGCTCGACCGTCAGCCGCGGCATCGCCAGCCCGTACGCCCGGCACTCCCGCGCGACGATCTCGCGCAGCCCGTCCGCGATCGCCTTCGGGTCGTGCGGCTCCTCGTCCGGCAGGTACGCGATCCCGTACCCCCCGCCGAGGTCCAGCTCCGGAAGCTCGACGCCGTGCTCGTCCCGGATCGCCACGAGCAGCTCCGCGAGCCGGTGCGCCGCGACCTCGAAGCCGTCCACATCGAAGATCTGCGAACCGATGTGGCTGTGCAGCCCCACCAGCTCGAGCTGCTCGAGCGCCACCACCCGCCGGACCGCCTCCAGCGCGGCCCCCGAACTCCTGGAGAACCCGAACTTCTGGTCGTCGTGCGCCGTCGCGATGAACTCGTGCGTGTGCGCCTCCACACCCGTGGTCACACGCACCATCACCTTGGGCCGAACCCCACGTTCCTGAGCCAGATAACCCAGCCGTGCGATCTCTTCGAACGAATCGAGCACGATCCGTCCGACCCCCACCTCGAGAGCCTTCTCCAACTCCCACGGAGCCTTGTTGCTCCCGTGCAAGGTAATGCGCTCGGTCGGGAACCCCGCGGCCAGCGCCACCGCGAGCTCCCCGCCACTGCACACGTCCAGGCCGAGCCCTTCCTCGTTGAGCCACTTGACCATGGCCCCGCACAGGAACGCCTTGCCCGCATAGTGGACGTCACCGTCGTGGAACGCCGCCGCGTACTCGCGCATCCGGCCCCGCACGTCGTCCTCGTCGTAGACGTACAGCGGCGTCCCGTACTCGCGGGCCAGATCCCGCACGTCCACACCGCCCACGGTCATGGCGCCGTCCTCCCGGACGGCGTTCCGGGGCCACACCCGCACATCGAGTGCGTTCAGATCCTCCGCGGGCCCCGCCGGGTGGTCCTCGGGCAGGATGTCAGCGTGCCGGCCACCGGCAGGATGTACACGACTCATATTCGCTCTCTAGGGCTCTCACCGATCATGTTCAGGCCATTGCCGAGGACGCGCGACACCGCCTCGGCCAACGCGACCCGTCCTCCGTCCATGGCGGGACGACGTTCGTGCACGTCGTGGTACGCCCCGGCCACCTTCTCCAGACACAACACCAGCGGCCTGGCGTCCCGTTCCCGCTCCGCCTGCGCCGCCCGCCCAGGAAAGTCTCCCAACAAGGAGACCAACGCCAGCTCATCGGGCTCCGCCCGCTCGAGAACCCCCTCTGGCACCCCCGCCTCGCGGGCCCACCGCACGGCCCACCCGGCCCGCGCGTACGCGTACCGCACGACGAACCCGGGATTCTCGAACGTCCGGGGCCACTCGTCCCACCGGAACTCCGGCACCCGCGCGACCCCATAACCCGGATCACTCCGGACACGCTCCACCAGTTCACCCACACCCACGGTGACCCGAACGAACCCGCGCGAAACGACACCCCCGACGCCCCGCGCGACGACCTCCGGGTCCAGCCCCAGCCGCAGCGCCACGGGACTCTCGAACACCCCGGGCCCCCGAGCGAACACGGGCACGTCCTCGGGCACGTCCCCCGCGAACTCCCCCCGCGCCGCGGCATCGCGCAACACCGCCACCAGGGCGGCGCTCACATCGGCAGGAGTCACCCTGGTGAGACTATCCGACCACTATCTGGACACCGCCGCGAGTTTCCGCACCGTCTGGATCAGCTGGTTCGGATCGAACGGCTTCGTCACGTACGCGTCGACACCGATCTCGTGCCCCCGCCGGACATCGTGCTCCTGCGCCCGCGCGGTGATCAGCGCCACCCGGATGTGCTCCGTCGCCGGGTCCTCCCGCAGCCGGGTCGCCGTCACCCACCCGTCCAGCCGCGGCATCATGACGTCCAGCGTGATGACGTCCGGCCCGACCTCGCCCACCTTGTCGAGGCAGTCCTGCCCGTCCACCGCGGTCGCCACCTCGAACCCCTCCAACTGCAGGTTCACGGCGATGAGCTGGCGGATCACCTCGTCATCGTCGACGACGAGCACGCGTCCCAGTGGCTCGGTCACGGCCACGAAGTTAGCCCACTCCACCCCTCGACGCACGGCGAACATTCCAGGTGCGCGTCACCCCGCCAACCCTGGTAACCTTCTACCGCGCCCAACACAGGGCGCACGCCCCCTTAGCTCAGGGGATAGAGCAACGGCCTCCGGAGCCGTGTGCGCAGGTTCGAATCCTGCAGGGGGCACCCCTGAACGATCAGCCGGTTTCCGCGCTTGACCTGCGGAAACCGGCTGAACTCGTTCATGCGCCATGTGACATCAGATGCCACCACGGGACGCCGTATGCCACGGCGCGTGTTCCATTTGTGTTCCAGCCGACCAGTCGCTTAGCGGACGGCGGTCAGGCAACTGGCGGGGGCAGCTGGTAGCCCGGCTCGCCCTTCATCGTGGCCAGGGTCACGCGGAGCTGGTCCCTGGTCTCGGCCGGGTAGCGGTCGGAGGCACCCGCCAGCAGGTAGGCGATCAGCTCAGCCGCTCGGAGGTAGTTCTCGTTGCGGGCGATGATGCGCTCGCCGCTGGCGTACACGAGGATGTTCTTCCACAGGTCGCTGCTCATATCCCAGTCGATCTTGTTGACGCGCTTGACCGCCTGGGACTCCTTCACGCTGTAGCGACGCGCGGCGATCAGCAGACCGCGCACCAGGGCGATGTGGGTCGCTGGCTTGACGAGAAGGTTGTTGGCCTCCTTGGTGCGCAGCTGCGTGATTTGGTCGGGGTTGTCGACCGCCTCCTTGAAGACGCTGATGTATTGCAGGAGCAGCCCCCACCAGTGGGAGACGTTCTCGTACGCCTTGTCCAGCTCCTCGATACTGGGCCGGATGACGCGATCTCTTTCCTCGAAATGGAAGCCGTACTCCTTGCAGATGGCCCTGACGGTCTCGTAGACGGCACTGACCGTAGTGAGCTGTGCGCTCCTGTCCCCCAGAGTGTTGCTCTTCCAGTTGACGATTAGCTCGCCCTTTACCGTCTCCGTCACCCCGAGCGGCTCGCCCGCTGCGAGAAGCTTCCGGGTGAGGATGGCGTATCCATCGTCCTCGCTCGTGATGATGTTGTCGCTGCGGCCAGTCGGCTTGGCCGACTTATTGATCTTGTTGAAGATCCGACGCGTGGTCTCGTTGTTGATGAACGGAACGAAGATCACCGACAGTTCGTCATCTCGGACGGCACTGACGAAATCGCCGTTGATGTCCTTGTCCTTATCGTCCTTGCGGTTCACCACCAGGCGCAGGGCCGCCCAGCGGTGCTGGCCGTCCAGCACGATGAGGTCGCCACCGTCGATGGTCAGGACGCCCATCTGTCCGATTACGCCCATATATGCGGCCGGAGTGTCGTTCTTGAGCCACTGGCCAAGGTCCTCGTATACGAAGGTCGCCGGCTCGTAGACCAAGACGATGATGGAGCCGAAGAACCGGTCCGGCGAGTTGGCCAGATAGGGAACCAGCTCGTCCCGTACGCGCTTCTCGTTGAGCTTGCGCTGCAGCCGTTCCTCGATGCTGAGGTTGGCCCAGTCGTCGCCCTTGCTGGCCGCTCGCGCGATGGCGGCGAGGTCTGACGCCCGAAGCTTGGTGTTGTAGAACTCGATCGAGCCCATCTTGCCCTTGATCGCGGGCACGGTGTTGGCCATGTCATGTCTCCTTGGATGTGGTGTAACGGATGTCGTTGCAGAGGGGCGCCAAGTCGCGGATAAGCCGCCGCTCAAGGTTCATCTGCTCGTTGCTCTCGGCGAGGATCCAGGCGAAGTCGATCACTCCGACTGGGTGTCGCAAGGCGTAGCGCAGTTTGGGGTTGTGGCTGTAGTCGTGGTGGGTGTCGAAGCGGTCGTAGAGGTCGTCAGTCCGTCCGATGTACAGGCACCCCCGAAGGTCATGGATGAGGTAGACCCCTCCTCCCTGCGGTAGATCGAAGGAGTAGCTCGGTCGGAAGGGCACCTGCCCATCAAGCTTCAGAGGCCCGACACGCAGGCGCGCTTCCCGATCTACCACGAGCCCTCCCGATGTTGGTACAAACACGATGGCTGTTGACCGTACGCGTGTTTGCGAAAACCGTCAACCCGTTGTCGCGAATCGAACCGGGGGAGTCTCACACTCGGACGGCTAAGGCCGTTAGCCGCCGAGGGCATCGTCTATGCGCGCCTCCCACACGTGGTCGTGACCGGCGATGACCTTGGCGTAGATCTTCAGCAGCACCTCCACACTGTGACCGGCCCACTCGGCGACCTGGGTGGGCGGGACGCCGGCGTTGAGCCGTAGGGAGACGCCAGCGTGCCGTAGGTCGTACGGGCGCCGGGCGAGGTCCGACGCTTCCTCGGCGGGCGCCAGGGCGAGCGTGCGCGCCCTGTGCCACGTGCGCCCGTAGCCGGACGGGAGCAGCACTCCCCCGCGCTCAGTGCGGAACAGACGGCCGTCCGGGGCGACGCCGTACCGGTTGACGTGATCCCGCAGGATCCGGACGAGCTCCGGCGGGATCGGCACGGGCCGCTTGGCCCTACGGTTCCGCCCTTTGAGCCCGCGGTCGTCGTGGTACTCCCCCGAATCAGTCCACTCGGTTCCGACCGAGGGCTTGGAACCGGCGAGCATCAACCGCCCCCAACCTGTCGCCGGTAGTTCGCAGTCGGATTCGCGCAGAGAGACGACCTCGCCGGGCCGCATCATGGCGTAGTAGACGCACGCGAAGAACGCGACCATCCGAGGGCCTCGCCGAGGTCCCGCGTAGCTGACTGCCGTGAGGAGCTCCGCCATTTGGCGCGGTGAGGGAACGACGGCCGGGTCTATTTGCTCCCACACCTCGTCATCTTCAGTCGGTTTCCAGTCGAGACCGTCGATGGGGTTGACGGCGAGGCGCTTCCGCTGAACGGCGTACTTGAGCACGTTGTAGAGGACGCGACGGCGCCGGGTGTAGTAGGTCGGCGCGGCCGGGGAGCCGTCGAGCTTCTGCGCACACGCGGCGAGGGCCAGCGTGATGCCCTCGAACTCGGCGAGATCGGCCAGCGGCACGGACGCCATACGGACCCAGTTGAGCGCGGCGGCCACCTTGGCCGGCTGGTCGGCCTCGCGCCGGTTCTTGTTGTACTCCCACCGACGCAACGCCTTTCGCAGCGTCTCCGAGTCTGGCGCGCCCTTGTGGTCGGCCGTGAGACCCACCGTCACGGCGGTGAGCGTTTCAGCGATCGAGATGCGCTGTTTGGCGGACACCTTGTCCCATCGATCGTCCACGTAGTCGCGCGCGTGCTGGAACCAGCTCACAGACCGGGCCGCGCGAATCATGGACTCGGGTAGGCCGGTCTCGATGTCGAATGCCTCACCTCGCCGGGCAGCTTGGATCAATTCCGACTTGAAGCTGTCCGCGAGTTCCCGCGCGGTGAAGGGTTTGGTCTGAACCTTGCCGCCTACCAGCCATCGCAGGACGTAGGGCCGTTTCCTTCCCTTCTTTATGGTGATGTTCCAGAACCGGACGTCGTAGCTCTTGTTCAAGCGGCCCTCTCTTCAAGGCTGGAAAGCCAGTTCTCGAAGTCGACTCGGCGAATCCGAAGCTTGCGGTTGGGCAGAACGGTGCAGGGCGGCGTCTTGCCGAGGGCGCGCCAGCGCTGCCATGTGCGCCGGGTGATGCCGAGTTCGTCGAGGATCTCGGGCACGGTGATCCATGCGTTGGACCTCTTGGCCATTGGGGCGGTCACCTCAATCAGTCCGGGGGTGATCGGTCGGGACGGCGCCGGCGGCGGGCTTGGTGGCTTGTGCGCCGGGCAACGGAGCGTGAGGCGAGTCGGGGCCGAGGGGGTGCGCGGGGACGCGGGACACGGGGACAGAAGGCGACACAAGGGTTTGTGTCGGCTTCTGTCACCCCGTCCCGGTGTCCCGTCCGCGAGATCTGCGCCAGGCGCGGTAACGGTTCGTAGCGGCGTCCGAGGCGAGTCATCGGAAGTCGTCCGACAGGTCGGGGTGAGTCTCGTAAGCCGGGGAGGTGGGTCGTCCTCCCGTCTGTGTGCCGGGAATCTGCCGGATCCAGCCGTGGGTTTGCAGGACGCGCAAGACCGGTTCGAGGTCGGCGACCTTGCGGGCGCGGTTCTTGAGCGGGCCGCGCATGAGATCGCGGGCGGTGAAGCGGGTCGTTTCGGTGCGGCGTGCCCAGTCGAGAACGGTGCGGGCGTGATTGACGGCAGGGTCGGCGCCGATGGCGTCATAGGCGGCTTGGGCGTGCGCGGTGAAGTACTCGCCGAGCTGGCAGGCTTCCCGGAACGTGGCGAGGTCGATCGGGCGCCCGTATCCGTCGCGCAAGTGCTTCGCCAGGTGGAGCAGGACGGCGATGCGGACGACGGCGCCGACCAGCTTGCCGCCCCAATCGGTCATGTGGGCGAGGTCGCCGCTACCGGGGCGGAAACGGGGCTCGGTGGCCTCCAAGAGGTCGATGACGGCTTCTTGCGCGTCGCTGGTGAACGTCAGGGCGACGGGTTCGCCGTCCGGGTCGCCGAACCTGCGCAGCGACAGGACGAGATCGATAAGCGTCCGCTCGTAGGTGTGAGCGGCATGCGCGGGGATGGGGTCGGGCCGGGCGTTGCGGCGGCCAAGCATGGATTCCGGCATGGTGATCAGCAGGCGTCCGAGCAAGCCCTGTTCGCGGAATTCGGGGGTGTCGCCGAGCCCGGCCAGCACACCGGGTTGCAGGCACACGCCGATGGTGAGGGCGGCGGCGTCGATGCGCTCGGACGGTCGGCCCATGCGCTCGATGCGCATTTCCTCGCCGGCGTGCCCGGACAGGAAGACGCCGATGTCCGGGGAGCCAGAGTAGCGGCCACCGGCGATCGAGAACAGCTTGCCGCCCTCGGGCGCCATGACGGCGTATCGGCCGTTCTGTTCGGCCAGTCGTGAGGTGACCTTCTCAACCGTCGAGTCGTTCCCGCCGAACAGCGCAGGCTCGGCGGGCACGGTGGCGTTGTCGAGCGCCATGCGCGCGGCGGACGCGTCGGCACGCCGGTCGAGACTGTCAGGGTGGTCGGTGGCGGCCTTCTCCGAACGCTCCGCCTCGGCCTCGGCGACCTTGCGGGCAATGGTCGCCTCGGCGATGAGTCGGTCAGGTCGGTCAAGATGCCCTCGGCGGCCCGGATGGGGCCGGTCATGGCCTTGTAGACCTCGGACTTCCGGTTGCCGGGCGGCAGCACCATGACCAGGAACAGGTTCACCGGCTCGGACCAGGCCCCGGCGCTCACCGTCACGTTGCCGCCGGCGGCCACGGCGAGCGCGGCCAGGGCGAGGCACCCGGCCAGATCTACCGGCGTCTGGGTGACGTCGGCGACGCCGGCGGCGTACTCGGCGGCCCAGTCCGGCAGGCACCAAATGGGGAAGGCCGGCAGGTCGGGCGCAGTCGACAGCGGCGTCGGGTCGGCCCAGCCGCGCCGGTCGGCGCCGGTGACGGCGGCCAGCTGCGCGGCGACCTGGGCGCGGAGCTCGGCGGCGTCGCCCTCGGCGAGGTTGGCGAGTTGGATGAGCCGGGTTCCGGTCTCGGCGACGGTGCGCGCGTAGGCGAGATCGCGAACCATGTGGGCCCAGTAGGCGGCGTTCGCCGCGGTCGGGACACGGCTGATCAGAGTGTGGAGGTAGGGGCCACCGCCGATCTTGCCGAGCTGCCGGGCGCCGATGTGCGCGCCGACGGCGAGCGGGTCAGCGGGCGCGCCGCGGTCGGCCAGGGCGCACACGGCGTCCCAGATCTGGGCGTGCGCGGGCCGGTAGAAGTCGGTGCCGTCCAGCAACGGCCGGACCTCGGCGAGGGCGGCGGGCGAGAGCATCACCGCGCCGAGGACGCATTGCTCAGCTTCGATGCTGTGCGGCGGCGCGTCGAGGTCGAGGCCGGCGGGCGCGCTGTCGACCACGCGCAGCGGGGCGGGGTTGGTCATGCTGCGGTCCCCTCGTGTGACGTCGGTGCGGTGGCGCGTTGTGCCCGGAGGCGTGACGTGTCGGGGGCGGCCGTAGCCGACGCCTCACGCTGTTGGCGGGTCATGCGGCGTCCTCGGGCAGGACGATCAGGCCCTCGGGCGTGAGGATGAACTCGTGGCCGTGCTCGCACGTCCAGAGGTCGCCGGGGGTGTCGGGGGCGAGCGCGGCCCAGCAGGTGACGACGGTGCGGCAATACGGGCAGTCGGGGCCGTCCAGCACCGGCCAGTGCGTCACCGGGACGTAGATCTGGGTGCGGCAGGTCCGGCAGTGCCAGACGTTGGCGTCGGTGCCGGTCGCGGAGGTGGCGGGGCCGATCCATGCCACGTCGGCGGGACGCTGACAGGTGGGGCAGTCCGGCGCGGTCAGCACGGGCCATTGCTCGACCGGCGGGAACTCGGGCGGGTTGTGCGGCATCATGAAGGTGCCTCCTTCTAGGGCCTCGTTGGGGTCCGTGATCGGTTGGGGGCAGGCCCTCGGCGGCGTGCTTGGTGGCTTGTGCGCCGAGGGCCGCTTTGCGTCTAGCGGCGGGTCCCGCGGTCGCGGGTGTTGCCGAGGTAGGTGAGGATGCGGCGGCCGGCGCGGAGTTGGGCGCCCTTGCCGTTGCAGCGGTGGCAGTAGCGCCAGGCGCGGCCGGACGGGGACCGGAAGCGGCCAGCGCCGTCGCAGCGCGAGCACGCCCGGAACGGCCACAGCCAGCACGACGCGAGGTAGACGGCGGTGCCGATGACCGCGAGCAGGATGAGCATCGGGGCCGGGGTGCCGGTAGCCGTAGCGGTAGCGGCGTGAAGGGTGTGCATGGGTCTCCCAGGGCGGTTTTCGGGCCGGTCGGGGGGTGGGCGCTACCCGCTACCTGCGCTTATTTGCGCAGGTAGATCGGGTAGCGGCGGTGGTAGCGGAGCCGCTACCGGTAGCGGGGCGTGCGCTACCGGGCGAGGCTCTCGGCGCGGCGCGCGATGGCCTCGTCGAGGGCGGCGACTTTGGCGCCCTTGAGGACCTGGCCGCCGCGCTTGCCGTTGGCGCTGGGGACGCCGAACGCGCGGACCTGAGCCGAGATCGCTTCGGCGGTCACCTCGCCGTAGCTCTCGGGGAGCCGCTCGGCGAGGCGGGTCGCCAGGTGTTGCCAGCTCACCCACTTCTCGCCGGGCTGGACGGCGGCGCGGACGTCGGCGAGCACGTCTCGGGTCTCTCGCGTGATGTCCTCGCCGGCCGCCATGCCCGAGAGGGTTCCGGCGCGCTCGCGGAACGCGCGGGCCGCGGTGAGGATCTTTTCGGCGTCCTCGGCGTCGGCGAGGTAGGTGCGGGTGGTGGGCGTGGAGTCGCCGGCGCCGCGCAGGATGCCCACGCCCTTGTAGTCGGGCAGCAGGGTCGAGGAGTCGTAGCCCTCGGAGTAGGCGCCCGATCCCAGGACCAGGTCGGAGACCTGCCATGACCCGGTGCGGAGGCTGAAACGGATCTGGTGGTTGTCGCGGAAGGCGTTGAACTGCTGGGCGACCTGCCCGGTGCCGATGCCGGACGGCTTCTGAGTGGCGCCGAGCACGATGACGCCGGCGGCCGGGGCGACCTTGACCAGGAAGACCAGCAGCGCGGCGATCTCCTTGTTGGCGTCGGGGTCGGGGGTGTCGAAGTACTCCTGAAACTCGTCGATCACCACGAGCCGGACCGGCATGCGGTAGGAGGGGTCACGGGCGATGTCGCGCGTGAGCTTGCCCTCCGGGCACACCTCGGCGGGCAGCTCCGACAGCCGCTGATACCGGTCCTGCACGTCGGCCTTGATGTCGCGAAGCGCCTGGATGAACAGGTCCACCGGGTCGCCCTCGCGTCCCATGGCGAGGCCGAACGCGCACCGGTCGGCCACGAGCTTGAACTTGCGCCAGTCCGGCGAGTCCTTGCCGTCGAACACGCTGAGGCGCACGTAGGGGTCAAGCGCGGCGTACAGGGCGAGCGCGCGGGCCGAGAACGTCTTGCCCTGCCGGGGCTGTGCGCCGACCAGGATGGAGTTCCACATCATGTCGACGGTCACCGGGCGTCCGCGCTCGTCGACGCCGAACGGGGCCGGTTCCCATATGTCGGTGGGCCGCAGCTTGAGCAGCGGCGTCCGGCCGGCGGGCACGGCGAGCGGGTCACGGTCGGCGACCCACAGCACGTGACGCCGGTGCGAGGTCGGGTCGCGGGTGATGAACACCTGCGACAGCGACACGTCCAGGCCGGACGCGATGGCGGGCTTGGCCTTGATGGCGTCGTCTAGGCCCTTGCCGTACGGGAGGTCGACCACGACGCGGCTGCCCTCACCGTCGCGCGACATGCTCGACCCGAACTCGATCTGCTGGCCGGGCTTGGCCGGGTCGCCGAGCTTGGCCGCGTAGTACGCGCGAAGCACGATGTCGGCGTTGAGCTTGCGGAACCGGGGCGCCACCACGGCCGCGCTCACGATCCGCTTGTCCGCCGGGCGCCCGAACCGCGCCAGTAGCGGCACGACGATTCCGGCGGTGAGGACCTGCGTCCAGAACGGGGCGGAGATCAGCGTCATCCCGCCCAGGGCCACCCCGGCCGCCTCACCGGCGACGACCATGCCGCGCCACGTGCGGGTGGCCTTGGCCTCGCGGTGCAGCTTGAGCCACAGATCGGCGTCACCGGCCGCCGCGGCGCCGTTGCGCAGCGAGAGCTGTTCGCTCACCCACCACCACCGCAGTTGCCGGCCCGCGAGCCGGAACACACCGGCCGCGGCGTACAGGGTGGCCAGTCCGGCGTAGGCCGGGACGCGAACCGCGTGGAAGGCGGCGACGTGCGCCCACCGGCTCACCGCCTGCCGGGCGGCGGCCTTGACCCCCACCCAGCTCTGCAAGGCCGCCGGGATGACTGGGCGCTGCGCGGCGTCCCGCTCGGGCAGGTCGACCGGGGCCGGCGGCGCGGTCGCCGCGGCGGTCGGCGCCTCGTCCAGGTCGATCTTATAGGAGGTGTCCGCCGGCGCGGCCGGACCGTCCGGACCGGTGGCCGGGGCGGGCGCCGACTCGGCGTCGGCGCCGTCGGCGGTGGGCTTGACGGGCAGGTGCACGACCTCGCCCATGGCGTTGGCGTGGCTCATGACTGGTTGTCCCCCTCGGTGGACGGCGCTGCGACGGGCGCGGCGGTGTCCTCGGTGTCGGACGGGTCGGCGAGTTCGGTCTTCAAGCGGGCCAGCAGGGCACCGACGCGGGCGTTACCGGCGCTGTGTCCGGCCTCGCGGAGACGGACGGCGAGCGCGTTGCGGGTCAGCGCCTGGCCGCTCTCGGCGAGGTCGGCGGCGATGCGCCGTCCGGTCGGCATGAGGTCGTCCACGTCCGGCGGCGGCGCGGTGGTCTTGCGGGACCGGCGGGGGGACGGTCCACCGGCGCGGCGCGCGGACCGTCCGCCGGTGGTCCGGGTGCGTCCGGGACGGTCCGGCCGACGGTGCGGGGGACGGTCCGGCGGCGGGCGGCGTGGACGGTCCGGACTCCATTGCCGGACGGTCCACCGGCCCGGCGGCGGGACCGTCCTCGCCCGATCGCTCGGACCGCGCGCCGGACGGCGCGCCGGTGTCCTCGGCGGTGTCGAGTTCGCCGAGCCGGTACAGGGCGCGGACGCGGCGGGGTGCACGGCGGCGCCACGCCCACCGGCCGTAGGTGTCCTGCAAGTCGGTCAGGGCCAGCAGCCGGGCGCGCTCACGGCTCAGGGCGTCGGGGTAGGAGCGGATCTCCCACAGCACCATCCGGCGCCACAGCTTCATGGTGGGCCACGGGGCGAGGATCCACCGGGCGGCCCGGATGCCGTCCATGCGGGTTCCGGCGGCGATGCCGGCGCGGATCCGGATCACGTGCGCGGCGATCTCCACCGCGATGACCCACAGCGCGGGCAGCACGGCGTGCGCGACCTTCCCGAACGTGCCGTGCTCGCCGGCCACGTTCAGGTAGACGGTCGCGGCGGTCAGCGCCCAGGGGATGAACCGCAGCCACCGAATCCGCATGTCCAGCCGGGCGAGCACGATGTCGAGGGCGGCGAAGATCGCGATGCCGAGGTCGATGCCGAGGGGCACCGTCCAGGCCAGCCCGCCGAACGACGGGCGGGACGCCTCGGCGACGGCGGCGAAGCTGTTGACGAACCCCAGCAGTCCCAGGACGCCCACCAGCGCGGCCACCACGGCAACCGCGGTGAACTCGCTACTGGTCAGCGCGCGGCCCCTCGGCGAGCTCTGCGGCGCGGTGGCCTCGGCGCCGTCCGGCACGGCGGCCGGGGCGGTCGGGGTGTCGCTGGGGCGCGTGATCGATCGGGCGGGAGCGCCGAGGGGCGCGGGCATGCGGTGGTCGAGAGTGGTCATGCGGCAGATACCTCCGCTCCGATCGCGTCGGCGCAGTCCAGGCACTCGTCGAGGTGGCGGGGCAGGACGTATCCGGCGTCCCGACCGCAGGTCGGGCACACCCGGCGGGCGGCGAGCGCCCTGCCGAGGGCCGCGCGCTGCTTGTCGGTCGGCACGCGCTTGGGCAGCGCCAGGCGCACGTCGTACAGGTAGGCGGCGCG
Source organism: Actinomadura sediminis (assembly GCF_042675525.1). Classification (NCBI taxonomy): domain Bacteria; kingdom Bacillati; phylum Actinomycetota; class Actinomycetes; order Streptosporangiales; family Thermomonosporaceae; genus Actinomadura; species Actinomadura sediminis. Next base: position 10,004 of record NZ_JBHTJA010000094.1, on the reverse strand, counting down.
CACTCCCTTGCGGTAGCGGCGGGAATTCCACAGCACCTGTCCGGCGATCTCCTGACCACCGGGGCGCAGGCCCTCGGCGGCGAGCTGGCGGAGCGTGCGCAGGTGCGGCGGCGCCATGCGCCACGGCCACGTGGGGATTCCGAACCGGGCGCCGGTCGGGTCGAAGAACCGCGCGGAGCTACGGCGGCGGGTCACGACGCCACACCCCCCGCCCGGCTCTTGGCGTAGGCGGGACGCTGCACGGTGACCAGGTACCAACCGCCCTCACTCAGCGACCGGCGGGTCAGCCGCACGCAGGCCACCGTCACGCCGAGCACCGCCACCGCGGTGAGGACGAACGTCGGCACGGGGTGCGTGATCAGCAGCGCCGCGCCGACGACGGCGAGGCGGGCCGGGGACAGGCACAGCCACCCCGCCAAGGCGAGCACGGCCAGCGCGACAATCACGGCGGTCATCGCTGCACCACCGCCTTGCCGATGTCACGGTGCGCGAGCGTCACCGGGACGTGCAGGTCGGCCAGCATCGCGGCGAGGACGCCGCCCACGGTCGCCGCGCGGTGCCGGCCGCCGGCGCAGCCGACCGCGACCATGACCGGACCGGCGGACGGGCCGGACAGGTAGGCCAACGCCGCGGCGACGGTCGCCTCGATCAGCGGCCGGATACCGGGCGTGTTCAGCACCGCGGCGCGGACCTCGGCGTCATGGGCGGTCAGGTTCCGCAGTCCGCGCACGGCGTGCGGGTCGCGGAAGTGGTGGCGCAGGTCGAGGACGATGTGCGCGCCGGCGGGCGGGGCGTCGTGCAGGTATCCGAACGTGGTCACCCGAACCTCGGCGTTACCGGTCGCGGCGGTCGTGTTCGTGGGGGCGTTCATCAGGCCACCTCGTTCAGGTCGAGGTCGGACAGGTCCAGGTCGGGGAGGGCCGCCAGCTCGGCGGCGGTCAGACCGGCCCACACCCCGTACTCGGGACGGATCCGCGTCGCCAGCTCCAAACAGGCGCCGCGCAGCGGGCAGGACTGGCACACCTCGACGGCGACCAGCTCACGGGCCGCGCGCTCGTCCGGCGACTCGGCGCCGTCCGGGCCGGTGTGCAGGTCGGGGTCAAACCGGCACTGAGCGCCGGTGATCGGCTTGCCGCGCAGGTCGACACCGGCCAGCGCAGCGAACGGGGTCAGAGAACGGGACACGGGCACCTCGTTGAGATTCGTGATCGGTTGGAAGGGACGGCCCTCGGCGGCGGGCTTGGTGGCTTGTGCGCCGAGGGCGAGCGTCTGCGAGCGGTAGGCGGTCATCGCTGGTCAGCCCAGCGAGCCCGAGAACGTCGTGATCGCGTGAATCACCTGGTTGACCAGCGCGGCGGCCTTCTCCGGGTTGTTGATCGCGAAGATCGCGACCGCGATGCCGGCGAGCCACTGCGGGATGTTGCTGGACTTCTGGGGGAACATCCGAGCACTCCTCACGAGATACGTCAAACGTTTGTCGTTTGGCGTTGTCTCGATTGTGGCCGCTTCGGAGCAGATGTCAAGAGGCATCAATCGTTTGGCGTTTGACGTCTGGTCTGGTTAGGTGGGGCTAACGCAGCAGGTAGATAGCGGGTAGACAGCGAGAAGGAGCAGGTAGATGGCCACAACGGAGCGCCACGGGTTCCGCGACATCGCCGCCAAGATTCGGGAAGAAATCATCGACGGCCGGTACCCCACCGGGTCCGTCCTGCCGGCCGAGCCGGAGCTTGCCGACCGCTACGGGGCGTCCCGCAGCCTGGTGAACAGGGCAATGCAGGTACTCGCGGCCGAAGGCATCGTGCGGCCTCGACAGGGGCGGGGCACCATGGTCACCTGGCTCCCGCCGATGCTCCACTCGCCGGCGCGCTACGACCGGGCGACCCGCGAGAACAACGGCGCACGCGGCGCGTTCGACGCCGAGGTTCGCGCCCGTGGGCTGGAGCCGCAGCACGAGATCACCACCGAACGCGCCGAGCCGCCGGCCGATGTCGCCGAGGCGCTCGGCCTGCCGACCGGTGAAGTGAACTGCCTCGTCCGACGTCGGCGACTGCTCGCCAGCGGCATCCCGGTCCGGCTGAACGCCAGTTGGTTCCCGCTCGACATCGCCGAGGGGACAGTGCTGGAGGAGGACGGGCCGGTGATCGTCGGCGGCGTCAAGAGCGCGCTCGCCGAACTCGGCCACGCGCAGACCAGGGCGCGCGAGCAGATCATCCCAAGCCGTCTGCCCACCGACGCCGAGGCGCACGCGCTGGAGATCAGCCCGGAACGCACGGTCGTCGAGATCACCCACGTCGGCATCACGGCCGAGGGTCGCGCCGTCGAGGTCACGGTCTCGGTCGCGCCCGCCCACTACGTGACGGCTCAGTACGAGTTCCCGCTCGCCTGACAACCGGAAGAGACCACACCCGATGATCACGCGCCCAGTCCAGGACCACGTCCAGGCCCTCGCCGGCAAGGGCGAGCTACCCGCCTTTGTCTACGACCTCGCCGCGCTGCGCGAGCACGCGGCCGAGGTCAAGGCCGCGCTCTCGGCGCCCGGTGCGCCGGAGATCTTCTACGCCGCAAAGGCCAACCCGGACGCCCCGATCCTGCAAGCGCTCGTCCCCTACGTCGACGGGATCGAGGTCGCGTCCGGCGGCGAGCTGGCGCACGTGCGCCAGGCCCTGCCGGACGCGCGGTTGGCGTTCGGCGGCCCCGGCAAGACCGACGACGAACTACGCCTCGCCCTCGACCTCGGCGTCGAGCGCATCCACGTCGAAAGCCCCTACGAGCTGTCGCGCCTGGCCGACATCGCTCGGGCGTCCGGCCGCGAGGTCGACGTCCTGCTAAGGGTCAACCTCGCCGGCGACCGCAGCGGCGTCGCGCTCGCCATGAGCGGCCCGTTCGGCATGGACCCCGACCTCATCGATTCATGCACCGCCATCCTCAACAACTCCCCGCAGGTGCGCCTACGCGGCATCCACGCGCACCTGGCGTCCGGCCTGGACGCCTCCGCCATGGTCGCCCAGTCCGCCGAGATTTTCGCGTGGGGCCGCGCGTGGCTCGACAGCATCGGCCACACCGGACCACGTGAGTTCAACCTCGGCGGCGGCATGGCCGTCGACTACTCCACACCCGACACACGATTCGACTGGAAACAGTACGGCGCCGACGTCGCCGCGCTCGCCGAGCCCGGCGAAACGCTGCGCATCGAACCGGGCCGCTCCATCAGCGTCTACGCCGGGTGGTACCTCACCGAGGTCCTGGACGTGAAGAAGGCCCACGGCCAGTGGTACGCCGTCCTACGCGGCGGAACCATGCACATCCGCACACCCGTCACCAAGCAGCACAACCACCCGTTCGACGTCCTCACCCGAAACGGCGACGGTCCCGCAGTCGCCGGCGAGCCCGTGACCCTCGTCGGACAACTCTGCACCCCAAAGGACGTCTTCGCACGCGAAGTCCCCACAGATCACATCGCAGTCGGCGACCTAGTCGCTTTCTCCATGTCCGGCGCCTACGCCTGGAACATCTCTCACCACGACTTCCTGATGCACCCGAAGCCGACCTTTCACTACCTAGAGGGCTGAAACCTGTTGAGAAAGCCCTCCGGTCGACAGACCGGAGGGCTTTCCTCTGTTCTGCGCTAAGCGCGTCTCAGCCAGTCGAGCTTTCCTCAGTCCCGGGATCGTCGCGGAGGGACATCGGAAGAGACTCGGCATGCACCCTTTTCAAGTATGCAAGCGACTCGGAGAGTGAAGGGTCGTGAGCAAGTGCGTCTGAGAAGAACTCTAGACGCGACTTATTCTCATCAATTAGATCCCGCCAAGAACGAACGAAAGCGCGAACTTTTGGTTGCGTTTCATCTCTTACCGGCGGGTCATGGAAGAGGCCACTGCGAACGGCCTGCGCATGAACCCGGTTCCGCGCTGTGTCGCCAATCCTGCTGCCAACTAGAATCAAGTCCCATGTGGCGGAGCCGTTGCGGAATCGCGGATCACCTATGATCGTATTGGCGTAATCTTCAACTTGATCGAGCTCTTTCCTATCGATTTTCACCCCAGGCGCCTTTAGTTCTACGACGAGGTGTCTGACACGACCATGTTCTCGCTTCGAGACCGCTAGGTGCAAATCCAGGCGCCCGCGCCTGCCTTCTGGCGTTTGGACAGGGCCGATTCTGTCAGCAGGTAGACCAGAGAGGCGTAGATGTGTTCGCAAAGCCTCCGTTAGGCCGCGTTCACTGCGCATCACGTTGTATTCTTCACCGAAGACCCATAGCTCCCTTTCGAGCATTTGATGAAGATGATCTTTTTCGGCTACGTCTTGTGAGCCGACAGCGTCATAAACTATGTGATCCAATGCCACCAAGAAGCGACCGCGGTCGGCTATCTTCGATGTTGAGCGGATGATATTGCTCAACGAAGTAGACTCGATGAGTTCAGTCAAAGCGTCTCTGTCGCTAGCGGGAAGCGCCAATACCTCATGCAGAATCTTTAGTAGCGACTCTGGTTCGTGGCGTATGACGTTCTGAAGGAGATGCAGAGTGAGGCCAGCACTCGCCTTTCCTTGGGCGATATGCGCACTAAGAGCACCTGACACGAGATCGAACGTTGCGCGCTCTACCTTCTCTGCTTCAGTCTTAGGGGGCTCTTTGTAAGGGTAAGCACCCGAGTTCTTCCAGATTTCTATCTGACTGCGACGGTCTTGCCGTCGTCGCCATTCGAAGTACTCGCGGATGGCGGCTTTGACGTCACGGACTAGTTCCGCATACGGAGATGGCGCCAACTCTCCTAGCGCGATCTCATTCGATGAGTCCCCGATACCAGGCCAAGCGACATAGAGGGAGAAATTGTAGCGAGGTTCGATGTCTTTCGCGTCATGCTCAAATACGGCGTGGTCAGTCGACTCACCGTAGTAGATCGAGTGATGCCTGCCGGATTTCCATTCGATCAAGCGCAACGAGTAGGTGAAATCTCCTTCTTCTGTCTCAACGACCCTCTCAAAAACCTTGTCCTCGGCAATCTGCTCTGCCGGATTTATCGGGGTGCCATCGTAATTTAGGGTGACAGACGGGTTGTTGAGCAAGAAGGGTGCAAAGGTGGCAGCAATGTTGGCCCTGGCACGTTCTGAATCCAGTCGCTGAATCGGTTGCCCTTGCGAGTCATTATATGCAGCGAAGACCGTTCCTAGGATCTCCCCGCGACTTACTTCGACCGCGTCATACGTGAATCTCCCACGGTCTGTACGATCTCCCTTAATGGTGAGCCGCCAACGTTTGTTGGTGGCATCCTTGCCAACGCTCACCCATTCCACGCGGTCCCCTAGAGCGAACGCATGGAGACGCCCTTCGCCTTTACTTCCCCAAAGCTTCCTTTTGCCGTTTTTGCTCCGCTTGCTCCGCGCTTTCCACGAGTTCCCGATTTCGCCAAAGGTTGGCGAAACCTCATCAACGCTGATCCCGTGGCCCCAATCACGGACTTTGACACGCGTTATCGCGCGTAGGTGATCCCGCTCGAACTCGACATCTACTCTGTCCGCTTCTGCGTCGATCCCATTCCAAATTAGCTCGATAACGGCTCGAATGGGGTCACGCTCTTTTGCGAGACGCTGGACGTGATCGTTGCTCGCAGACAACACGAGTTCATGCATGTTCTGAAGGTAACGCCGTCCGGACTTGCTGTCACCCTCCGTTGGCATCATCGGCCGACACCGGTCGCTAGTGCCACAGCGATCTATACAGTCCTGTGAGTTGGCAGACTCCGCCCGCAGGTCGCGCTCATCGACGAGCTGGCACACGGGGGGTTACGCACGCTGGCCGGTTCCCGACTTGCGCGGGGACCCGCGCGGGGCCTCACACCGGGCCAACGTCGAGGAGGCGGCAGCGCCTGCCCGTCCGCCGGCCCAGGCTACGAGTCCCTGCCCCGCGCAAGTCCGCCGCCGTCCAGCTCCGGCCACTGATAGGGGCTCCAGAGTATGTAAATCGGGAGCAGGCAAGATGTTGATATGAAACAATTCAGCACATGGCGAACGGTGAAGATAGCGTGGAAACAGTCATAAATGATGAAACAAACTGCCCACTTCCGATGGCGCATGACCGCTTCGAGGAGGCCCACTGGTTCCTCCACCAAATGATGGACACATATCATCATCCTGCTATTTTCAGGTACAGCACGAATGCATTCCTTAGCGCCTTGAAGGCCGTTGCGGAAATGTTGCGAACCGAAATGAAAAGCAAGGGGCATGACGTTTGGGTCGGACAGATGTTTGATCGCTTCAAGGCAGATCCCGTTCTATTGAAGTTCAATGACAGTAGAAACATAGTTATTCATCATCGATCGCTTCTGCTTGGCAGTAGAGTCGAAACCGGCCTCTTTCGGGGCAGGAAGTTGAAATTGGCTAGTCGAATTGACGTCGATCACGATGCCGATAGTGGTCGCATACTTTCGTTTATTCAATCTGAGTGGCTCGGCTTTATGCTCGACGAAGGGCATTCGGCATTGAATGAACAGCTTGGGGTCAGACGCACCTATTTGGTGCCGGAAATAAGTGAATCCGAGGACGTTTTTACCGCTTCAAATCGAGCATGGTCGAGGGTTAGCGCAGTTCTGTCGGAGGCGCATGGTTTGCTTGGTTTCACTTTTCCTGCAATCTCCGAGGAGGATCGAAAGGCACACAATGTCGACCACATAAACCTCATTCTAGAGATGGATGTTGACCCTAGCCTCCCAGAGAGATGGGGATGGCTGGAGTAGTAACGTGCTGGCGTGTCGGCGCTTGAGCATCAAAGCCTGCGGTACTCCGTGTTCCGCGGAGCGCGGTGGGTCGAGGTTCTCGACCTGCTCTAGTACTAGCGACAGCAATCCGGTACCGGGCTCGGTCTCGACCTTCTTTTCGGCGTCCAGCGCTCGCCCCTCATCACCTACGGCTCGCATGGCCCATTCGTTGCCACGCGGAGGAGACACTCTGGCTGGCCTAGGCGATGCTCCCGACGACGTTCAACGGCGTAGCGTGTTCCATCTGCGTCCGGTAATCGCCTCGCTAGGTGCATCTGCACAGGTAGACGCACTGATCGGCGCTGGTCTCCGGAGCCGTGTGCGCAGGTTCGAATCCTGCAGGGGGCACCTCAGATGATCAGCCAAAACCCCGGTTGACCTGCCAGCACGGCAGTCACCGGGGTTTTGCATGTATGCAGCCATGTCCCACCGTGAGCCGCCGTCTGTCAGCGTCCACGGATTATTTACGGAATGGGTCCGACGGCGTCCGTGCAGGTCAGGCCCAGCAAAGAGCCCCGGTGCGGAACCGAGGCTCTCATCTCGTCAGCGACCACGCGCCGGGTCCATACGTTGAACGATCTCCGGACTGTCCCGTTACCGTTTTCACGTCCCCGCCCATGGTGGGGAGCCAGGTCACCCGGCCCGGCATGACTCAAGCCCCCTGTCGCACGCATGATCCGGGGGGTGTTGTCACCGGGCCAGGGTGGCGTCGGTGGACCGCTCATAGGGACAAGGCAATCTTCCGTGACGAAGTCATCGTCTCGCCGTAACGTGGATGCCGGCAGCCGACGCCAGAACCGTGACCAGGCCAAACACCCCGTGACAGAGGTCAACGTGAGCGTCGAGTACGCCGTTTTCCTGGGGTTGGACGTCGGCAAGGGCGAACACCACGCCTGTGCCCTGGCCCCCTCCGGTAAGAAGCTGCACGACAAGCCACTGCCCAACGACGAGCAGCGGCTGCGCGCCCTGTTCACCCAGCTGGGACGGCACGGCCGGGTACTGGTGGTGGTCGACCAGCCCGCCTCGATCGGTGCACTGCCCGTCGCGGTCGCCCGGGACGAGGGCTGCCAGGTCGCCTACCTGCCCGGCCTGACCATGCGGCGGCTGGACGACCTGCAGCCCGGCGACGCCAAGACCGACGCCCGCGACGCGTTCGTGATCGCCGACGCCGCCCGCACCCTGCCGCACTCCCTGCGCCGCGTCGACACCGGCAACGAGACCCTCGCCGAGCTAGAGGTCCTCGTCGGGTTCGACGACGACCTGGCGGGTGAGTCGATCCGGTTGGTCAACCGGATCCGCGGGCTCCTGGTCACGATCCACCCCGCCCCGGAGAAGGCCCTGAGGCCGCGGTTGCACCACCCCGCCGCACTCGAGTTGCTCGTCCAATACGGCGGCCCGGACGGACTGCGCGCCGCCACCGCCGACGAGCTGTTGGCCACCGCCCGGCCGCTGGCCCCGCGGATGGCCGGGCGCCTGGTCGAGGCGGTCAAGACCGCCCTGGACGCCCAGACCGTCGTCGTTCCCGGCACCACCGCGGCCGCGACCGTCCTGCCGCACCTGGCCCGATCCCTGCGATCGGTCCATGACCAGCGCGGACAGGTCGCGGCCCAGGTGGAGGAGATCCTCGATGCCCACCCTCTTGCCAGGGTCCTGATCTCGATGCCCGGCATCGGGATCAGGACCAGCGCACGGATTCTGCTGGAGATCGGTGACATCGCGGCGTTCGCGACTCCCGGGCACCTGGCGACCTACGCCGGCCTGGCGCCCGTCACCCGCCGCTCCGGCTCGTCCATCAAGGGCGAACACCCGCCCAAGGGCGGCAACAAGGCCCTCAAACGCGCCATGTTCCTGGCCGTGTTCGCCTCCCTGTCCGACCCGCTGAGCAGGGCCTACTACGACCGGAAGAGATCCGAGGGCAAGAAGCACAACGCCGCCCTCATCTGCCTGGCCCGCCGCCGCTCCGACGTCATCTACGCCATGCTCCGCGACAAGCAGCCCTACCAACCCACACGCAAACCCGCCGCCCGAGCGGCTTGACGAACCCCATAGGGACACCCCCCAGACCGTGACGTAGACCACGGGGACACCAGCGATCAGCCGCCACGAGATGCCCGCGTGTCGGAAGTCGTACGGCTTGCACGCAAGGGGCGTCTTGACCTGCTCCGGTGTCAGCGCCTTCTCCCGCGCGATCTTGAGTACGCGCCACAACGTAGGGGGCTTATAGACGCCCGCCGTCCGGAACAGCCGGCCACCCGAACCGTCCCGTACTCTGCGAGGTGATGGCGGAGAAGGGCCACCAGCTCGGGCGGGACCGGAACCGGCCGCCGACTGTCCTTCGGCCGCCCCTTGATGCCGCGATTCATGAACCTCACCGTCATCAGTCCACTGCTTGCCCGCCGCCGACTTCACCTCGCCAAGCTCCAACTCTCCCCACCCGGTTTCTCGCAGAGAAACGCAGTTCTCCTTGGTGAGGTTGATCGCCTCAGACGGCCGCGTCATCGCGTAGTAGAGGCAGCCGAACAGCGCCACGAGTCGCGGCCCCTGAGTCTTCCCAACCTTGCCGATCTCCGTGAGAAGCGTCGCCACTTGCTCAGGGCTGGGTACTCGCCGCCGGTCAAGGCGGCGCCGGTCCTCGGGCGGCGGACCGCCGGCCCGCGATTGCCGAAACGTCGGCCCGATCTACTCGGCGACGGCCGGAGCGCTGGACCGTGCAGGAGGGGCGAGACTATGCCAACGAAACACCACCAGGCGGCTAGACGTGATCGTCAGGGCTGGCCGGGTGGTTCCCGAGGGTCCGTCTGGTCACCTCCATAACCTGGGCGTCTATATCCTGCGCCCGATTGTTCCCTGGGGTCAGGGTCTCGTACTTGCACTCGAGAGGGGCGAGTTCGATGACGAAGGGAAGATCACTGCCCAGGAGCCAAGGAATGCGGCTTACCAGGTCCCTCGGCTGCATCTTGCCCGCAAGCAGCCTTCGCGCTATCGCCCTGGCGGCAACCTCCTGGCCGACGTGGGTGCTCAGGTCAACAGAGGGCAAGCCGAGTTCTGTGAGTGCGCCGGGGAGGTATTCGGGCACGTCGTACGTGGCGTCATGCGAGGAGATGGCCGCGAGCATCCGCAATCTGGGACCGTCGAGCCCGCCTGCCAAAGCCTCGCGGGACTGTACGGTTTTCGGTGTAACTCCTGATCAAGGAGTGACGCATGACAACCGAAGCGAGCACGGAGGCCGTGGTGGCCGAGTCCGACAACCCG